>NZ_JBYCCV010000532.1:0-1006 GCF_057473825.1 Aliterella sp. E5.1 | reverse complement strand
CGGCACGAACCTATGCACAGTTAGACCAAGCTATTACAGATGCTCTCGCTGCGGTGACACTCCAAGATATTATTGGCTGGTTTACCCACTGTTGTTGCTATGTTTCACCCAACTGAGAACTGCTGTAGATGCAAAGAAATCTGGGTAGTAGGAGCTAACCGTTATCGCAATCCTGAAGAAGATTTGCCATCAGATTTTGAGTCCCAAAGATTAGAATACTTTCAAGCCTTGAAACAACCGTCAGATGTTGAACTATTTATTACTAATCTCCAGCAACAAATGGATGAATCCCTGACATTATTGGCTAAAGAAATACCTAAAAATAAGTTAGTCAAAATAAAAACCAAGGGAAATTCTCGCATTTCGGTTTCTCTTTTAAATCCGCAAAGCGAACCGTATAACTTAACATACTTAAAAACTGAAATTACTCGGCGCTGGAAGATGACTAGCCTCCTAGATATTTTGAAAGAGACGGACTTACGAGTTGATATTAGTTCGCATTTTAAGACAGTTTCAAGCCGAGAAGTGTTAGACGCAGACATACTACAAAAACGATTGTTACTCTGCTTGTATGGTTTAGGAACGAATACAGGCTTAAAGCGTTTAAGTGACGAAATTGGCGATGATAATTATCAGGACTTATTGTATGTAAAGCGTCGTTTTATTCATTCTGACCAATTACGTAATGCTATCGCTGCTAACCCTCTTTTGTCACTTTCAGGAGAGTAAAATCTAGAACCTGCTTTAGCTCAGGATTTTGGCAAAATGACTACAAAGGAAGTCTGATGTGAGAAAATAAAGTTTAAAAGCTTTACATTACAAGCTTTTTCAAGTTTTAGTTTGTTTTTTCCTCTGCCTAGAGTGACAGAAGAAAGCTAACTTTCTTCTGTCACTCTAGGCAGAGGAAAAATAGAAATCGCTCCATAGCTCACTTAGAGATTGGAGACAATCAAACTGATTCATGATGGAGATTAGGCGAGGAAAACCAAGAGATAGTTGTGGGATG
>NZ_JBYCCV010000531.1:0-814 GCF_057473825.1 Aliterella sp. E5.1 | reverse complement strand
GTTGTAAAAGTTTTCCCCGTCCCAGGTCCTCCCGTGAGAATTAGTACCCGCTTACTTGCTGCCATCTCTACCGCTTGCCTTTGCCCAGGTGACAGCCCCATTCCTGTTGCTTGGGTAAACTTATCAATCCAAGCAATCACTCTTTCTTTATCTACTAGAACCGGACGGCTCAACAACTGATGTAGTCGTTTGGCTAAGTGCTGTTCGCTGCTAAAAAATGGTAATTGATAGCAGATGAATTGATGTTGCCGATGACCCTGCATCACTAACTCCTCGTCCATTGCCATCTGAAAAATTAGCTCCGTCAATACCTGGGGCGATGGTTGATGGTCAGCTATTGTTAGCCGTTCTACTACTTTTTCGGTCAGTTCTATGTAGGGCAAGAAACAGTGTCCATCTTCTGCTGCTTCGCCCAAGACGTGAATAATCCCCGCGCGGTATCGGTACTCGCTGTCAGGGGCAATCCCCAAGTTCCGGGCGATCGCATCCGCCGTCACAAAACCAATCCCGTAGATATCCGTTGCTAGCTGGTATGGGTTCTTAGTGACAGTTACTATTGATTCATCCCCATAGTGCTTGTAAATTTTCACCGCATAGGTAGTAGAAACACCATGTCCTTGCAAGAAGACCATTACTTCCTTAATCGCCTTCTGCTTGTCCCAAGCAGTTTGGATCATCTTCACTCGTTTTTTGGCAATACCTGGAACTTCATTCAACCGCTCAATCGAGTATTCGATGATATCTAGAGTGTTTAGCCCAAAGTGAGCGACAATTCGTTTAGCGGTAACTGGTCCTACTCCTTTAATCAAGCCAC
>NZ_JBYCCV010000530.1:0-932 GCF_057473825.1 Aliterella sp. E5.1 | reverse complement strand
ATTAGCGGAAAATTCTCTTGCTCGTTGATCCAAGTACTGTTTAGCTTCCAAGCCCGTAAGGTTAGTCTTCAAGGCAAACTCAAGAACACCCAGCCGTCCAAAGTTTTCTTGAAGCAACTGATAAAAGGTTGAGTTTAGATGACTCTCTTGATTCCTTCGTTTCTGGTGATAGTGCTGCCATAGCCACCCAATGCCGACAACAGGAGCTGCAACCAAAGCAACTACTAAAACAGCGCCTACCAGCGCCAGAATAAGGCCGAGAATAAACAGGGTTGCCAGAAAACCACCAGCTTTTGGATTAATTTTTATCTTCTTTAATTTTTTTCCTATTTTCTTGATCTTCTTCTCCATGTTGTTTACCAAGGTTATGGCTTGAGAGATCCTGTCTAAGCAAACTTCACACTTTCCTTAGGATAAGATCTAAGCTCAACTTTATCCATTCTAAAGAAGAGGAAGTGTAGCAAGATCAGGGCAGATTTGTTTAGTTCATCCTGATGAACTTGCCACCCAAAGAATTTGCGCCCCTCAGTACAGGACAAAAGCTTGAAGCATAAGTCAGGGTAGGGTTTCATTGAAGTTACTACCACTCACAATGAAACCCTATGAACCAGGTTACTTTGCTACGCCAAACTTTGCAGCCTCACTTGAAATGGCACGGTGCCCGAGTGACCTTTGTTGCTTTATTCTTGATTGCCCTGTTTCGGGTCAAAACCGTCAACCTGTCTGAGTTGGCAACTGGCTTTAGCGGTGATGCAGCCCAAGGGTCTCACTACAAGCGATTACAGCGTTTCTTTCGTCACTTTGAACTCGATTACTACAACTTTGCTCAGCTAGTTGTCTCCCTAATGGATATTCCTGAGCCTTGGGTACTCAGTCTTGACCGCACGCAGTGGCAATTTGGACAGGTAGTGTTTAACATCCTGACATTGGGG
>NZ_JBYCCV010000529.1:0-972 GCF_057473825.1 Aliterella sp. E5.1 | reverse complement strand
AACCGTCACATCAGCGTGATTTTTAGCCGCTGCGCGCAGAAGGGTGGGGCCGCCAATATCAATTTGCTCAATTGCCTCAGCTATGGAAACATCCGGCTGGGAAATAGTTTGGACAAAGGGATAAAGATTGACCACCACCAGATCAATGGCCTGGATGTGATTGGCCTCAAGATCCTGGGAATCCTGCGCCACCTGCCGTCGCGCCAGAATCCCCCCATGAATCCGGGGATGGAGGGTCTTGACTCGCCCTCCGAGGATTTCTGGGGACCCGGTGTAATCAGACACCTTGGTAACTGGCAATCCGGCAGTCGCTAATACCTTGGCTGTCCCACCACTGCTAATCACCTCAAAGCCAAAGTCTGTGACTAAACTACGGGCAAATTCGACCAGCCCAGTTTTATTAGAAGTGCTCAACAGTGCCAGAGGCGCCATTTTCCGAAAATCCCTGCTTTTGTTCACGATTCCTTTACCAGCATAAATGGGGTTGTCACTCTAGTTCCCATCTCTGGAAAGGCTGATTTCAGAAACTTAGAATGGACTCTACTGATCTTGACAAAGTCAAAACTCTAGTTATCGAAGTCGTAAGTTCTATAATGTGATTCTAAAAATTCAGTAGCTAAGGGGCATACTCACTTAGGTATCTCAATCACAAGCAGTTTGAGCAAGGCTCAGTATTAAATTTGAGACGTGGCTAGAAAAGGGGGTTTGCATTGAATTATTGTTGTCTTCAAGTCGTAAGAATAGGACAGAGATGACGCAGGATGGTTGATGTTATCCTTTCCCAGTCTGAGGCTGATGCCTTAATTAGAATGAACAAGCATCGTACTGATGAATCTCTACACCAGTATCCGATGCCTGGCAACTCTATTGCTGTACCATTGATAGCAGCTGGTGGTTCCGAGAAGTTCTTGCTCGATGTGACCCGAGGGAAAATCAATCTTAAAAAAGTAACTTATCAAACTCGCGTTCGCT
>NZ_JBYCCV010000528.1:0-972 GCF_057473825.1 Aliterella sp. E5.1 | reverse complement strand
AATCGTGCTTCCAGATGGGAAGCCTTTATCCTGGGTCTCCGCACTGCGCGGTCAAAAACCCGTTTTACGCACTGTGCCCGGTCCAGAATTGTTCGAAGGCGTAATGCGAGCGGGGCTTCAAACAAAGATTCGTCATTATCTTCTCGGATCCACGCCCAAAGTGCTTGAAGATCTGGAAAATAAATTGTGCGAAAGGCATCATGGAGTTAAAATTGTAGGAAAAGCAAGTCCGCCATTTAGGCCGTTGACAGCCGAAGAAAGAAGCAGTCAACTAGTTGACATTCAACAAAGCGGGGCCCAATTAGTTTGGGTAGGATTAGGGACTCCGAAACAAGACTTTGAGGTGAAAGTTCTTGCAGAAGAGACCGGCCTCATATGCGTCGCTGTAGGCGCGGCGTTCGACTTCTCGTCTGGGAATGTAGCGCGAGCACCGCGATTGCTTTCGAGCGTGGGGCTCGAATGGTTGTTTCGATTAGCTTCTGAACCACGCCGCTTATGGCGGAGATACTTTTATGGAAACCTGCGTTTTATATGGTTGACTTTGATTTCCCGCAAGTGAGAACTAAAAAGACGATCGTGCTAGGAGTGGCTGCGGCCATAAAATCGGTGCAGATAGCGAAACAGCATATAGTAAGACGCGACAACCGTTGAACAGGCGCCAATTGTTAGGGCCCAAGCGAAATAAAAAAGCGAAAATTGAAGAGAATATAAGGCAAGACTGAGGGTGACTATAACGCCCACGAGCTGTCCAAAAAAGCTTATTTTTCCAAGCCGCAGTACTCGAATGACTGCTCCACCCGGTTGGCTGAGGACTGCAAGCGATGCTAAGACAACTAACGGCAAGAGGATGTCCGCGATATCTTCGATAAAAGCCGGAGGAACCAGCAGAATGGCTAAGTTTGAGACTAGGGTCCAGCCGATACTTGCCATGATTACTGCGCCGACGGCGAATATTGCCATGGTTTTTAGTAG
>NZ_JBYCCV010000527.1:0-938 GCF_057473825.1 Aliterella sp. E5.1 | reverse complement strand
GGTTTCGACAGTGGGTTGCCATTGACCTGCTTTGGGCGATCGCGGCTGCGATTGTAATGGGATTTGTGGTCGCCAAGGCCGTGATTTGGATTGATGGCCGTTTGCAGCGATTTCGAACTGCGGATGAACTGATGGAAGATTTCGTTGCCCTCAGCACCATCTTGTTAACCTATTCCTTGACTGAGCTGGTAAATGGTTACGGCTTTCTAGCCGTGTTTGTCGCCGGAATTGTGATCCAGCATGGGTACTACCGGGAGAAGCAGTTCTCGCAGTTAGAGTTTGTGGAGCAAATTGAGAAACTCTTAGAAGTTGCCACCATATTAATCCTGGGGTCGCTGTTGCGGATTGAGCCTATCCTGCGGTTTGCTCCGGCGGCAATTCTCGTGGCGGCACTACTGATTTTAGTCATTCGTCCAGGGGGAACCTGGATCAGCATGCTGGGCCGGAACTTACATCCTTCCAAGCGACTATTGATTGGTTGGTTTGGGATTCGTGGCGTTGGTTCCATTTACTACTTAAATTATGCTTTAGGCCATGGCCTAAAGGGTGAATGGGGAGAACAGATTACCTGGATCACTTACCTGGTCATTGTCACCTCTGTAATTATCCACGGCATTTCCTCTACCCCCCTGATGAACTGGTATGAGTGGCGCGTCAAAAAAAGGCTCAAGCGATCGCCCTCTTAATCTGCTGAACTCTCACTTTTCCTGGCGAGGAAGCCCTTGCAACCTTCATGGGCCGTACCTCCCTTTGTAAACTTCCCAAGCTTACTAATCCGCTGGCAAGGCAATTCCCGTAAAGATACTTACATCAGGGAAATAGCTCGGTAGCGGATTTCCGTATTTATACGCTTAGATTGCCCAGTGCTGATTTGAGAGACTTAAAGCATTCGCCTTCAGGGGATCTTTTAGATGTCGATATTATTGGTTGCTGTAGTC
>NZ_JBYCCV010000526.1:0-967 GCF_057473825.1 Aliterella sp. E5.1 | reverse complement strand
CAGTGATTACACCATCTGTCGTAACTTTTTCCATTGCTTCGGCAATCATTTTACCGACTTCTTCGTCATTACCCGCCGAGACAGTAGCAACTTGAGCGATCGCACTTCCTTGTACTGGTTTAGCTATTTGAGCGATTGTTTCTACCAATTTGTCGATGGTTTTTTCAATTCCTCGACGCAAACTCACAGGGTTTGCACCCGCCGCTACATTCTTCAAGCCTTCTTTAATCATTGCTTGAGCAAGGACTGTAGCGGTTGTTGTCCCGTCTCCAGCCACATCTTTTGTTTTTGAAGCAACTTCTTGAATTAGTCTTGCGCCCGTATTTTCTAGGGGATCTTCTAATTCAATTTCTTTGGCAACGGTAATACCATCGTTCACAATTTGCGGCGTGCCAAATTTCTTCTCTAGCAGCACATTCCGCCCTTTTGGGCCCAAAGTAATGCGAACTGCATCGGCTAAGGCATTTACGCCTCGCTCTAGACTTCGCCGAGATTCTTCGTTAAATGCAATAATTTTTGCCATATTCTGTTATCCACGCGCTTCCATTAGCCAATTTAGCACTCTCTAGCCTTGAGTGCTAATTATCAAGTATTATAAATAAATTGCGCTTTAGTTTACAGAACTCCTTTTTAGCTTGTTTTAGGGAGACAGCGAGGCAGTTACTACCCAAAAGTCAAAATATTAACCTGCAATATCTAACTTAGGTTCGAGGATAGCGACGTGAAAGCCTTTTCTCCTATCAACACTCAAGTATTTGGTTTGTAAATTTTGCCACTGCTGCCAAGCTGTATAGTCTGCTTTGGCGAGTTCAGATATTAAGGTAGGAACGGAGCGCTCAATATTGTCTGTTGATGCTTGCTTGAGAAACTCTGTCAAAACATTGCTATCTTGAATCTTGCCAAGAATTTCTTGAATAGCTTTTATATCTTCCAAATAACCAGCATAATTGTCGCCGTAAAACTCACT
>NZ_JBYCCV010000525.1:0-1022 GCF_057473825.1 Aliterella sp. E5.1 | reverse complement strand
ATGACAATTGCAGTTGGCAGCGCACCGAGTCGCGGCATATTCGACACCGTAGACGACTGGCTAAAGCGCGACAGATTTGTATTCGTAGGCTGGAGCGGAATATTACTATTCCCCTGCGCCTACCTGGCACTAGGAGGCTGGCTCACAGGGACAACCTTTGTCACCTCGTGGTACACCCACGGGATCGCCAGTTCCTACCTAGAAGGAGCAAACTTCCTGACAGTAGCGGTATCAACCCCCGCAGACAGCATGGGACACTCCTTGTTATTTCTCTGGGGACCAGAAGCCGGGTGGAACTTTACCCGGTGGTGTCAGCTAGGAGGCTTATGGGCATTTGTTGCCCTGCACGGAGCCTTTGCCTTAATCGGATTTATGTTGAGACAATTTGAAATCGCGCGGCTAGTAGGGATTCGTCCCTACAACGCCCTGGCATTTAGCGCCCCGATTGCGGTATTTGTCAGCGTATTTTTAATGTACCCCTTGGGACAATCATCGTGGTTCTTTGCCCCCTCCTTTGGAGTCGCAGCAATTTTCCGATTCCTGTTATTTTTCCAAGGATTCCATAACTGGACGCTCAACCCCTTCCACATGATGGGAGTAGCCGGGGTACTAGGTGGAGCGCTATTGTGCGCGATTCACGGGGCAACGGTAGAAAATACCTTGTTTGAAGACTCCGAGCAGTCAAACACTTTCCGCGCCTTCAATCCGACTCAGGCGGAAGAAACTTACTCGATGGTCACAGCAAACCGTTTTTGGTCGCAAATCTTTGGCATTGCTTTTTCCAACAAGCGTTGGTTGCACTTCTTTATGTTGTTTGTACCAGTGACGGGTTTGTGGATGAGCGCCGTGGGCGTAGTTGGTTTAGCGCTCAACTTGCGCGCTTACGATTTCGTTAGCCAAGAATTACGGGCGGCGGAAGACCCAGAGTTTGAGACTTTTTACACCAAAAACATTCTGCTGAACGAGGGCATCCGCGCTTGGATGGCTCCTCAAGATCAGCCTCACGAACAATTCCAATTCCC
>NZ_JBYCCV010000524.1:0-955 GCF_057473825.1 Aliterella sp. E5.1 | reverse complement strand
ATAGTTTTGCCCAGTTCTTTGAAACTCCGACTCGCGATAGTTTCAAGGAACTACTTCGTGAGAATTTCGGGGAAGCCGATCAATTTGATTTTAAGGCTGAGTGGCCAGATTTCCCTAAAGTTGCGAAGCATGTTTTGGCCATTGCTAATTCCGGAGGAGGCACATTAATCGTAGGCGTGGCTGAGAACGAGGACGGAACGCTTAATCACCAGGGACTCAATGAGATAACTGACAAGGTAGACGTAGGAAAGAAGCTAAAGCAGTACGTTCCGGATGGAGTGAGATGGGAAGTACTGAATTTCTCGTTTGATCCTGAGAGCGAGTACACGCAGATCAGAGGTCGGAAATTTCAGGTTTTGACAGTTGAATCTGATGAGAGTTCCATTCCACATCTGTCCAAACGGAGTGGAAAGGACATAAGAGACAATTGCATTTACGTGCGCAGGGCCACAGAATCTACAGAGGCTAATCATGACGAGATTCAACGCCTCCTATCCCGAAGAACGCAGGCAACAAGCCAGGAGATTCAGAAGGTTAAATACGATCTGGCTCAGTTACGGGCGCTTTACCAAGAGTTAGAGCAGCTGCGCATGTATTCCTCGTTTGGAGTGTCTAAACAGTTTGGTTACCCGTCTCGATCCTACGAATATGAAGAATTTCTAAGTACAGGACAAAAAATGTAGCACCTCATAGAACTCATCGGATTTGTAATCTAAATTGAGTACAATGCAGCGCAGATGGTCAAAGCCGTAGCGAAAGATACTCTTAGCCCGTCGTCGATGCTTTTTCACCTGCAATGGCTTGAGCTGATGCAACCATTGGCCAGTGCGAAACGCCCAGCACAGTGCCAGAGTCAGCAAGGCAAACAACTTACTGAGGCGTTCTGGGTCTTGCAGGTGGGTCGATTCGAGACAAAAGCCACGGGTCTTGAAAATGCCAAAGAGGGTTTCAATCC
>NZ_JBYCCV010000523.1:0-1024 GCF_057473825.1 Aliterella sp. E5.1 | reverse complement strand
TACAGCAGTTCTTGATAGAGTAAAATACAGTTAAAGAGTAAACTCAACCTGAAGCCGAATGAAAGCATACTCTGTAGACCTGCGCCAGAAAGTTATTGATGCGTACAACCAGCGAGAGGGGTCACAGCGACAACTAGCTAAAAGGTTCCGAGTCAGTTTGACATTTATTGAGAATTTATTAAAGCGCTATCGCACAGATGGAACCGTTGAACCCAGAGCGCATGGGGGAGGTCAGGTAGCTAAACTGAGCCTTGAACAAGAAGCTGTGCTGACTACTTTAATAGAGGAGAATAATGATGCCATTTTGGTAGAGCTATGCGACCGACTGGAGCAAAGTGTTGGCGTAAGTATCAGTCGAGCCACAATGGGGCGATACGTTCAAAAGCTTAAACTCACCAGAAAAAAAAACTCTGCACGCAACGGAGCGCAACAGTGAACGAGTGCAACAGTTGCGAGTGGAATATTGGCATGAAATTGGAGCCGTCAACTTGGAGGATTTAGTATTTGTGGATGAGACAGGCTCTAACTTGGCAATGACACGGCGCTATGCCCGTTCTGTCCGAGGCAGCCGCGCCTATAACCACGCTCCTTACCAGCGCGGGCAAAATGTAACATTGATTGGTGCAATGGCATTACGGGGGCTAGTCGGGGAGATTACTTTTCCCGGTGCAACGGATGCTCTAGCTTTTAAGACTTATGTAACTCAGGTATTAGTCCCTAATCTTTGGACAGGAGCCTGTGTCGTCATGGATAATCTGCCTGCCCATAAAGTCATTGGTATTCGAGAAGCCATTGAAACGGTAGGAGCAACAGTTATTTACTTGTCTCCCTACTCTCCAGACTTCTCACCAATTGAAAACTGTTGGTCAAAGGTCAAAGAATTTCTCCGCTCCAGGGCAGCAAGAACTTATGCACAGTTAGACCAGGCAATCACGGATGCTCTAGCTGCGGTGACACTCCAAGATATTATTGGCTGGTTTACCCACTGTTGTTGCTATGTTTCACCCAACTGAGAACTGCTGTA
>NZ_JBYCCV010000522.1:0-1025 GCF_057473825.1 Aliterella sp. E5.1 | reverse complement strand
CTTTGCAATTGAATGGATTAAAGTAGGAGAAGGAGAAAAGCTTGATGAAACTAACAGATGAAGCCATACTCAACAGATTTACGCCTAAAGATTATCGAAGCTAAACACAAGAGTAAGGAATCAATTGGGCAACTAGCTGAGCGATTTGGGGTAAGTTACAGTTTTGTCAGTCGGCTATTGAAGCGTTATGAAGCGACAGCAAGTGTAGAACCGAATCCTCATGGAGGAGGAAAACCTCCCTTACTCAACTCTCAACAAATAGAAATACTAGAGCAATTAGTCGAAGAAGATAACGATGCTACTTTACAGGAGTTAAGCGATCGCTTAACCGAAAAAATAGGTGTAAAAGCTAGTCTTGCTACAATTTGTCGTTTTTTACAAAGATTAGAGCTAACCAGAAAAAAAAAGACTCTACACGCTAATGAAGCCGAATCAGAACGAGTGCAAAATTTGAGAAGTCAGTATTGGGTAACAATTGGCAAAGTCCAGCTCAAAGATTTGGTTTTTATTGATGAGACTGGAATAAATTTAGCTATGACTCGTCGCCATGCTAGAGCTAAAAGAGGCAAGCGAGCTTACAGTAAATGTCCTTATAATCGCGGTAAAAATATTACCATGATTGGCGCAATTTCTACTTCATGTTTTTTAGCCCCTTTTACGTTTGAAGGCTGGACAAATCAAGAAGCATTCCTTACTTATGTTACCCAAGTACAAGGACGCTGAACTTTGGTCAGGAGCTTGTGTAGTCATGGATAATTTACCTGCACATAAAGCTATAAAAGTTAGGGCAGCCATTGAATCTGTTGGAGCTTCAGTTAAATTCTTGTCTCCTTATTCCCCTGATTTTAATCCAATTGAGAATTGTTGGTCAAAACTGAAAGAATTTTTAAGAACTCAAGAATCTCGTACTTATGAAGAACTTAACTCTTCTATTGATAAAGCTATCAATTTAATCACAGACAAAGATATAGTCGGCTGGTTTACTCACTGCTGTTATTTTGTTCCATCCAATTGAAAATTGCTAT
>NZ_JBYCCV010000521.1:0-987 GCF_057473825.1 Aliterella sp. E5.1 | reverse complement strand
ATACTACGCAACAGTTGGAGTCGTTTGGGGCAAATAGTCTATTTGTTTACGTCAACTTTGAGGATACTGAAGGCGTAACGAGTGAAGCACCCCAATTGGTGTTATCCGATGCAGAGGCGATCGCCACTCAAGCACCTGCTGTCAAAGCAGTAGCTCCTCAGATTAGCTCCAATCTGTCGATCTCCTACCTCAACCGCAATACAAAAAGCAGTATTACAGGGACAAGTCCAGGGTTCCTCTATGTCCGTAACATGACTGTCGCTAAAGGACGGTTTTTTAATCAATCCGAACAGCAACAAAATGTGCAAGTAGTGACTTTGGGACCGGAACTAGCCCAAAAACTGTTTGGCAGTGGAGACCCACTGGGCAAAGAGGTACAAATCAGCAACTTGAGTTTTGTGGTGATTGGAGTGACCACAGCCAAAGGTTCGTTTGCTGGACAAAATGCCGATGATGCCGCTTATGTGCCAATTACCGCGATGGCTGACCAGTTGACCGGACGGCGATCGCCTTACGGTATTCCCATTGATAGTATGCAGGTGTCGGCTCTGAATAAACAAAGTATCCGTGCCGCCGCGTTTCAAGTTACAAATGTTTTAACACGATTGCGCGGTAGGCAAGACATTTCCGTTGTTTCTGATAAATCTTTCAACGATCTCATTAACCAAGTCACTCAAGCACTGTCGTTGACACTAGCAGCGATCGCCAGTATTTCGCTGTTGGTAGGTGGCATTGGCATCATGAATATTATGCTGGTTTCTGTTACTGAACGCACTCAAGAAATTGGCTTACGCAAGGCACTTGGTGCAACCCAGGATGCCATCCTAACTCAGTTTTTGATTGAGGCAATCATTTTATCAGTAGCTGGCGGTCTAGTTGGTATTGGTGCTGGCATTGGTGGCACTACAATTGTCGGAATTTTTACTCCTTTAAAACCGAGCGTACCGCTAGGAGCGATCGCTTTGACGGCTGGGGTTTCTGGTGGAA
>NZ_JBYCCV010000520.1:0-881 GCF_057473825.1 Aliterella sp. E5.1 | reverse complement strand
TAACCCATTAGTACCTTGAAACCTAAACTCTATAAATGCCAAAAGTTTTTTACACGTAATATGGTTACCAAAAGATATATAAAGTCAATCTTGCCTCTAAATATTATTCTTTCTGTTGTTATTGCAAGTTACTTACTAGCTCCTCAAAAAGCCTACGCATACCACAACCCTGACCATCTTACAGAGCAAGCAATTACTTTAGCGGCTCAAAATAAATCTCTAACATTGGCTTTAGCATTCAATATAACTGCTATTATTTTTATTCTAGGAATCGGATTAAAAATTGCCAAAAGAAAACACTCAGATTGAAAGCTTAAAATATCCTTTAATCTGTTTGCAATTATTTTATCAAACTCCTTTTCAATTCTATCCAGGATCTTTTCTAGGCCATAGTTGCTCTAGTAGTAATATCTTTGATAAAAGCTTTGCCCTCTAACAAAAGTACCGCTTCTTAAAACACCTGCATTCCCAGTACCTGGAATCCCTGCCATGCACCACGGGTAATCAAAAGGACACAGATTATGATCAACTTCCTGCCAAGTTAACCTTGCAAACGAAGAATAACCTGAGCCACCGCTGAAAGACCATTGACCACGATACCAACGGTAGTTCTGAATGCTCTTAGCATCATATGTTCCAATACCGAAATTATTACCCCCTCCTGGCTCAGAAGCTCCTGCAGTACCACAGTCACTATAGTTTTTATAGGGTAAATCTGACCAGCTGGTACATGAATCAAAAAACGTTGCATTCTCTAGAGCTATGTCAAACTCAATGCCGGGTCTAACGTTTTGTCCCCTCCAGCCACCTACTCTGTGCCAGTAGAAGTATGCTTGTGCAGAGGAAGAACCATTATAAGTGAGATTGCCCTCATTAGGAAA
>NZ_JBYCCV010000519.1:0-1033 GCF_057473825.1 Aliterella sp. E5.1 | reverse complement strand
TACAGCGGTTCTCGATTGAATGAGATAAAGTGAGAAGCATTGCTACAACTATTAATGGCTAAATGGATGAAAGCTTACTCAAATGATTTGCGCCAGAAGATTGTGGAAACCCATAGCAGAGAAAGGGAGTCAATCGGGCAGACAGCAGAACGATTCCACGTCAGTTACAGCTTTACCTGGAAGCTAATTAAAGGTTATGAACAGACTGGTAAGGTTAGCCCCAAGCCTCATGGAGGAGGAGCTAAACCAAAGCTCAAAGGGGAGCAACTAGGAGTGGTAGCGCAATTAATCGAGCAAAAAAACGATGCCACATTAGAAGAGTTAGTTATACAACTAGAAGAAAAAATTGGAGTTAGAGTCAGTAGAGCCACTATGGGACGGGTGGTGCTAAAGCTAAAGATGACCCGAAAAAAAAAACTTTACACGCAACAGAGCGGCAAAGCGAGCGGGTGCAGCAGTTGCGAGTCCAGTATTGGCGTGAAATTGGGCAAGTAAAATTAGCAAACTTGGTATTTGTGGATGAAACAGGCTCCAATTTGGCAATGACACGGCGCTACGCACGTTCTCGCCGAGGTAGCCGTGCCTATAACCACGCCCCTTACGGGCGCGGACAAAATGTAACATTGATTGGTGCAATGGCTCTACGAGGCTTAGTCGGGGAAATTACTTTCCCTGGCGCAACGGATACTCTAGCCTTCAAAACTTATGTGACTCAGGTGTTGGTTCCCAACCTCTGGCCAGGAGCCTGTGTGGTTATGGATAACCTACCTGCTCATAAAGTTACAGGTATCCGTGAGGCAATTGAAGGCGTAGGTGCAACAATCATTTATTTGTCTCCTTACTCCCCAGACTTTTCACCAATTGAAAACTGTTGGTCAAAGGTCAAAGAGTTTCTCCGTGCAAGAGCGGCGCGAACCTATGCACAGTTAGACCAAGCAATCACCGATGCTCTAGCTGCGGTGACACTCCAAGATATTATTGGCTGGTTTACCCACTGTTGTTGCTATGTTTCACCCAACTGAGAACTGCTGTA
>NZ_JBYCCV010000518.1:0-1034 GCF_057473825.1 Aliterella sp. E5.1 | reverse complement strand
ATACATGAATATCTTTGGGAAATTAAAAATTTGTCGGTGAGTTACTAGCTCAAACAAGCGCTTGACAGCAAAGAAAGATTTACACAGATGATAGAACTCTCGGATAAACCTCTTTGCTTGCAACCACACATCTTCCACAGGATTTTGTGCGGGAGCATTAGGTGCGAAGCGAATACAAGTAAGTTGCCAATTCAACTGATCCACCTGTTGATTGACTGATGCTAAATAAGTTTTGACTTCCGCAGAGCGGTGATAACTTGCTCCATCCCAAATCAAGGCAATACGGCTTTGGGGGTATTGTGAACGCAGGTATTGGAGAAAAGTAATAGTAGATTGGGAATTACCCTGGTCATAGGCTTGAAGGAAAAACTTTTGCGTAGACAGATTGAGCGCACCATAGTAAGTCTGTTTTTGTCGTTCATTGATGACTGGAACTTGAATGCGCTCAGAGGTCTTACCCCACACATATCCACAAATGTCTCCCCATAACAAATGGCATTCATCAAGAAACAAGACCACTAACTCACCCGACTCAATCTGACTTTTACGAGCATTCAACCAGTTTGTAAGTTCTTGTTTTTTTCTCTACCAATTCTGGATCTAGCTTGGGGTTGCGTTTCTGTGTCTTCTTCCAACTGATACCTGCGGCTTTAAACAATTCGTAATAGCTTTGACTGGATGCAAAGACCACGCCATAGTTATCTAGGAGGTGTTGTTTAAGTTCTGC
This sequence comes from Aliterella sp. E5.1, assembly GCF_057473825.1. NCBI lineage: Bacteria > Bacillati > Cyanobacteriota > Cyanophyceae > Chroococcidiopsidales > Aliterellaceae > Aliterella > Aliterella sp. E5.1. Next base: position 307 of record NZ_JBYCCV010000518.1, on the reverse strand, counting down.
TAAATTCCAGTAATTCTTCTGTTGCAGCCATTCATTCACTTCTAAGCGTGTATTCTTGTCTAGATAACCACTAGAGCCTTGATGCTTCAGAGTTAGTCCCCTAACGCCTTGCTGCTTAAATAGTTGTTTGTACTTGCTAATGAATCCCACCGATACCTGCAACAGGTCTCTAATCTCAAAATAGGAATACTTCTGTATCACCATTTGAACTGCTAACGCCCGTTTTAGTTCTCTGGGATCGCGCTTGCTATCGATGAAATCGCTCAGAGCTGTTATTTCCACTTGACTGTTCTTTAACAACATCTAT
>NZ_JBYCCV010000517.1:0-960 GCF_057473825.1 Aliterella sp. E5.1 | reverse complement strand
GGTTTTTATCACTAGGAGTATCGGTGAGTTCATCTAACAGTGAAGCTGTTAGCAACGATTCCAGCAAGCCAACGATCGCTAAGGTTAGGGCGTAAGGCACGATGATTTGTAGCGTTTCTATATTAAGCGGCACATTCGGCAGTAAAAAAGTAGGAAAGGCACTGGGCAACTCTCCCATATCGCCTACGGTGGGTACATCAATGTTGCCAAAAATTGAGGCGGCGGTTAGCACCACAATGGCAACTAATGGTGAAGGCACAACTTTTATAAATCTTGGTAAAATGTAGATGATCGCAAGTCCAATCACCGTCATGGCATAAACAATCCAAGACACGTTGTTAAGCTGGGGGAGTTGCGCCATAAAAATCAAAATGGCAAGGGCATTGACGAAGCCAATCATTACGGCGCGAGGAATGTACTTCATCTGGCGACCCAGTTTGCATACACCAAAGAGAATCTGCAAAATCCCTGTTACAATCGTTGCGGCAAATAAATATTGCACGCCATGCTCTTTTACTAAATCAATCATCAGCAGTGCCATTGCACCTGTTGCCGCTGAAATCAAGCCGGGTCGTCCTCCGGCAATTGCGGTCACTACTGCCATAGAAAAAGAGGCATATAGCCCGACTTTAGGATCAACTCCGGCAATAATGGAAAAAGCGATCGCTTCTGGAATTAGAGCTAGTGCCACAACTGCACCTGCTACTAGGTCTTTTTGAGTGTTAGAAAACCACTCTCGCTTTAAAGAAGTTGTTGCCTTCAAGTTTCCCCCTAAAATGATTATTAAAATAAAATTGCCAGAATTTTGGCACGTGCAAAACGTTCTGCTGATTATGTAAGTAAGAAATATCAATACAACAGATAAGTAGCATCACAGATGCTAGTAAGCTATATAGGTGAAGGTAAAACAATACCTATATAGCTACACTTCATGCTGTAACTAGAAAAGATGGCTCGTTA
>NZ_JBYCCV010000516.1:0-1035 GCF_057473825.1 Aliterella sp. E5.1 | reverse complement strand
TCTCCTTGAGGGCTTGCTGTAGATGAACGACTTGTTCCGACCTTAAAAAATTCTTGGCTGCTGGTGGCATAGTTACTTTGAATCAGCTTTACCTTTTTATTATGCAACTTTGATGCCGATTAGCTTAAACAGCAAAACTGACAATTAATAATTCTTGCTTTGCTTCGCGAATTAACTGTAACAATACTTGGTCAGTTCGACGTAGGGACGCAAATTCAGGATTAGGACCAGTCCAGACTAATTCTAGGGATAATTCTTGCTGCGCTTCTCGGTTGCAGTAGTCGGCGGTAGCTAAGGAACTTGCGATCGCCTTACTACTCAAATAGCTTGCCTCAAATTGCCAAGTGTCAATCAAATCCCTAAGCAAAACCCGCAAGCTTGCCTTGGGTAATTGGTCAGGGATAATTCTTTAGTTAGAGAAATACTAGAATGATTAAAACAAACAAGGGTTGGAAACAGAAATGGGGTCGAGCTTAATTAATTCACTTCAGGAAATACGAGATTTCCGCGCATCTCGTGGTAGACGTTATCCTCTTTGGTTGATTTGACTATTAGTAATCATGGGGACAATAAGTGGATGTAGGAGTTACTACGCACTCTTCAGACTTTGGGGTGCGCCATTACGGGGCAGTCAGCGAACAACTAGGACTAGGAGTGACTCGCCTACCATCAGACACTACTTTTCGTCGTATTTTACAGCAACTCGATTTTCAAACTTTGGCACAGCAGTTCGAGCAATAGGTGAACAGTGCATTCAATATCGAACCTGGGGAGTGGGTAGCAATAGACGGTAAGAGCATTATTGGAACAGTCATAGATTAAGGCACAGCTTACCAAAACTTCGTTTCTTTGGTTTCAATCCATAGCCATCAATCAGGGGTAGTGCTTGCCGCCCAACGGTTTGAATCGGGTGCGGTCAAAACCTGTTGGTTCTTGTACAGTAGCCATACTCGCAGCCTAACTATTTATTCTGCTGCTTGTTGATTTATTTATGCCCGCCTCATTTTGAAGTGCGCGTCATCTTCGCCTTCAACA
>NZ_JBYCCV010000515.1:0-1038 GCF_057473825.1 Aliterella sp. E5.1 | reverse complement strand
CATATTTGAGTGCTTTCTCCAACATTTCTTTGCTTTCAGATATCTCCACTTGGAACGGACGACTCATAACTTTTCCTTTCCCCTTACACTTATGCTAATTTAGCGCACCTTCATTCAGAATTGGTATAAGAGGACTTATTGTACAACTTGAGGCTTTTGAGATTCGTCATGAATTATTTGATATGACAAGCTCTGGTGCTGTAATTATGTTTCTTCCTCCTGATGCCAAGCCGAAAGATCCTTTTATCCCAATTCCTATAACCAGAGAACAACTAATAACTGGATATTATGGAGAAAATATCTTAAGTATACGGAAACTGGATAACTGATTGAGCATGACTAAGCTAACACGCGGCTGCACATAGAATGTAAGTTGTCTGCGGTTGTTAAACCACCAGCCACTATAGAAATCACATGGTCTATGTGAAGCGTAGCTGCTTGCCCTAATTGTGATAAACCGCAATACTTACAAAAATTTGTCAGGCTATACTGAAAATAGTCTTTAGCCTTTAGAGAATGATGTCTCAAGAACTCGAAGCCGTATTTGATGGGACAGCCCTTCAATTGGAAGCGCCCTTAAACCTAGCCGCAGGTACGAGGGTACGAATTATCGTTGAAAGTGTTTTATCCGATGAAGTAAAACCACCTAAAACATTTCTTAAAACTGCTCAGTCTTTAAAAATACAGGGCGATCCAGATTGGTCAGAAAAAATTGATCGATACTTGTATGGGGAAACTCTTTGTGACAGTGAATGAATTTTTTTTAGATACTTCTTTTGCGATCGCATTATCTTCTGTCACCGATCAAAATCATGTACAAGGTGTTAAGCTTGCCAATCAAATTGAGACTAACGGAACCCGTTTGGTGACTACTCAGGCGATCTTGCTAGAAATAGGTAATGCGCTTTCTAATACCAAATTGCGTTCAAATATAGTAGAGTAGTGAACAACAAAGTTTGTCCTCAAACAACGAGTTAGGCAGGTGGATATGGGTCAAGTTACTCAAGCTTTTCCCCATTTAGAGCTAGAGGCAGTAAA
>NZ_JBYCCV010000514.1:0-1042 GCF_057473825.1 Aliterella sp. E5.1 | reverse complement strand
AAAATATCATTTTAGAAATCGAAAATTTAAGTAAAATCTTTTTCCTCCACGAACAGGGAAAATCTATTCCTTCTGCCCAAAATGTATCATTACAGGTTTATGCAGGCAAACTTATGGCTTTAACTGGGGCTTCGGGTGTAGGTAAATCCAGTATTCTCAAATGTATCTATCGCACTTATCTACCCAGTCGAGGTGCAATTTATTACTATACCGAAGAGGGAAATAAACTAGATCTGACTTTAGCGAGCGAACAAGAAATTCTCCAGTTACGACGCGGGGATATCAGTTTTGTCACCCAATTTTTACATGGTTTACCGCGACAGTCCACTATCGATGTGGTTGCTAAACCTTTATTTGAGTTAGGAATTGAACGAGAAGAGGCTCGCGATCGCGCTAAGGCTTTGTTACAAGAAATTCAATTACCTGAGCGATTATGGACTCTTTCTCCTGCTACCTTTTCTGGAGGTGAAAAACAGCGCGTCAATCTAGCTCGCGCTACCATCTTCAATCCCCGTTTACTGTTACTCGACGAACCTACCGCTAGTTTAGACCCAACTTCTGTCGAAGGAGTTATCAAGATGATTCAACGCATCAAGCAAGCAGGGACGGCAATCCTAGCGATTCTTCATGACTCGGATTTAGTTAGAGAAATTGCCGATTTTGAAGTTAAACTATCTGCCCCGACGACAAATTACTTACTCGCTAGTTAAGAAAAAGCTACCCGTGAAAACCTATTTAATTAACGCACAAATTATCTTACCTTATGAAGTTGTAGAGAACGCTGCTTTACTAATCGAAGATGGTGTAATTGCAGCGATTAACCCAGAAATCACCTCGAAAATCCCTACTGTGGATCTTCAAGGACAAATTTTAATACCAGGAGCGATCGATTTACATTGTGATGCCATTGAAAAGGAAATCGAACCTCGTCCCAAAACTTTTTTTCCCGTTGATTTTGCGATCGCTCAAATCGACAGACGAAATGCGATGGCGGGTATTACCACTCCCTTCCATGCCCTTTCTTTTGCTCATGAGGAATAGA
>NZ_JBYCCV010000513.1:0-975 GCF_057473825.1 Aliterella sp. E5.1 | reverse complement strand
CAGCCTGAGACAGCGGCTCTGCCCCGAAAACATGCTGGTCCAAAACGTTCGATAATTTGCGGATCAAAGCTTTTTTTAAGTGCAATAAGCACATTTTCTAAGCGCTCCAAAAAGTCACGACGACTTAAGTAAGCCGTTGTTTCAAGCGCCATAAAATCAGGCGCTAAAGATACACGCCAACTATCCGCTGCATCTATGAATCGCCAGGTGAGTTGAAGAGTTGGCTGTACAGCACCTTGAGGTCCAAAAACAAACGTCTGAGTCTGTTCAGGCTGTAGAATAGGATATTTTTCTCGAATTGCCTCTTGAAATGAGCCAACAAAATCTTTTTTCTCAATTGAGAGAATAGGTGGAAAGCGTACCTGGGCAATTACTCGAATAAGAGGTGCATCCTTCAATGGCACTTCTTTAGGTGGCGGTGCGGTGAGTGGATTGAAATTAACCACTTTTTACATCCTTAATGGGACTTTCAGAGAAATTCATCATCTCTAGAGCCGAGGGTAGAAAGATAATACCCATCGTTCCTTATTTCTATAATACGGCAGTAATGTGAATTAGAGTGTGAAGTTTAAGCAGGTTTCTCTCGTAGATATAGAGAGAAATTGAAGAAAGCCTAATACTCACAGTAGTTCTAGGACCTTAGCGGCGCGATTAAACGCTGGGTTAGTGCGGACGGGGACGGGCGAGAGAGCTTGGCGGTGATTCCGAGATTATCTGCTGCTCCATAGCTTTACCGTTCTACTGCTCAAACTTCGGGTTGAGGCGGTAGCTCAAAGCACATCTAAGAGTGTTTAGTTATCAAGTTTGAAAGTTATTAGTCAGGTGATTTTTGAGTACAGCAATCCAGCTTGAGAGAGGGTTTGAGCTTTGATCAAGCTTTAAACAAGTCCAAACAAGAAAGCAATCCCCCCCAAAGCAATGAGCGCTCCTAGCCAGGCTCTTAAACTGATGGTTTCTCCCAGCCAGAGAGCGATC
>NZ_JBYCCV010000512.1:0-1004 GCF_057473825.1 Aliterella sp. E5.1 | reverse complement strand
GAAAGTTTAGTTTTAGATTTGTGTGGCTAGTAAATTTAATTTGTGGGTTTTGATAAGGAGATCTGGTTGAACCAACGCCTGTAGATAAATGGATGAAGGTGGTTCCTAAGGCATGAAGGTCAGAGGCAGGAACAGGTGTTCCCGAAAGCTGTTCCAGTAGATTGTAGTCGCAGGTACCGCTCGTAGTGAATGTCATTCCTGTAATGGCTGCTTGTTCTTGTAATGTGCCAAAGTCAACGAGATAGAACTGCCCATTTTGACCCCAAATCAAGTTATTCGGTTTAATTTTGCGGTGGAAGACTGGAGGAGAAGACGAAGACAGATGGATAGTATGAAGATAAACCAGGATTTTTAGAATTTGTTCAGCAATTATACGGAGTTGCTGTTCCGAAAATGTATAATCTTCCTCCAACAATTCTTGTAGGGTAAAGCCAGGAATATAATCTCGTACCAGCCCCCAATAACTTAAGTTGGGACTCAATTGCTCATTAACTAAAAAATAATCTCGATACCGAGGAATTCTAGGATGATTCAGTTTTTGCAGTCCTTTGGTTTCCTGTTCAAATAATTTTAAATCAACACTGTGAGTATTAGAATTAAAAGCTAAAATTTTAATAATAACTAGTTCTCTGGTTGGAGTTGCTAAATCTGTTGCTAGCCAACTTTGATAACCTGCTAATGGCTGTCCCACCTTTCGTTGAAGTTGGTAGCGTTTTTGCAATATCTGCTTTGCGTCAAACATACAATTACCAGTTACGTTGCAAAAAGTTTTAGACAATATTCTTTTCAATGGAGTAATTAGACCTATGCGGTAACTCTAAAAATTTGGTACATGAATTCGGCTTGAGCTAGAAAGTTTCTTTTTCCTATTCCTAGAATTTGTCCTTTTCTAATTTGATTCATATTTTTAGCTTATCTTTCTTCAAGTAATACAGTAAAGTAGCTAACTTCCTGCTTTATTTTGCTTTAATTATAGACTTTTTATCTATAACTGTTATTGGTAA
>NZ_JBYCCV010000511.1:0-1048 GCF_057473825.1 Aliterella sp. E5.1 | reverse complement strand
TCCCACAACTACAGCAGAAGTTAACTGATGCACTCCTTGCCATCACTCCTGAGACGATTGCTTCTCTCACTTCTTACAATTTCATCCTTGAAGCTTTATTTAGCGCAGCTTCATAAAGAATTGGTATTACTTTGGCGCAATATTTCTAAGCCACAACGCAGCAATCTAATACAGTGCATTCCATGTTTTAGATCGAAACCCGATTTTTTTTCCATTTCTGCTCTCGCCGGATTTCTGTTTTGCTGCCATGATAAATAAGCTTTCCATTCTCGCATTGCTCCTTGATATTTCTGGCTTTTTTGTAGTAACCGAATAAAGTCAGCACGACTATTAGTTAATTTTTGAGTATATGCCAAAGTTTCATCCGGCAAAGTATGCTGTTTCAGCATCCCTTTAAAATCAATATCCGCCGTAAGTAATTGATACAACTTTTCAGCTTCTTCTAAAAACTCAATTCTTTCTCTAACTAAGTTATACAGATATTCTAAAAAAGCATTAAGTTCATCTTTTGTCAACGGATCTTCTTCTATACCAAAATCTGCGGGTAAAGGCTTATTCTGTGGCGGATGTAGCAACCACTTACAATGAGTTTCTATCTTTTTGATTTGAGCAAAAGCATAACCAGAATAAGTATGCTTAACTTTTTTACTGAGAAACAATTGCCTATGATCGATTAGGTATTCTCCTACTTCTGTAAGAAAAGGATAACTATCTAACCACAGCAACTCTAATACATTAGGATTTGCGGCAGCTAGTAATTGAACTACTTTTTTTAGTTCATATATAACTGTATCTTCATTACCATCTATAAACGGAAATATTCCTTCTTCATTCCAATCGCTATCTTTTTGTTCTATAGAATTAAATCCTAAATAGTATTCTTTTGGTGCAATAAACACGCCGCGATAGTCATAATCTGACTTATACTAAGTTGCGGTCAGAGGTAGTATTTGAAGATGAGGGAAGAAAGTCATTGAACGCAGGCGCTCACTATTAGAAGAAAGTTCAAGTAAGCCTTGGCAAAGTACATCTTCTACCTGTTCAAGGG
>NZ_JBYCCV010000510.1:0-1065 GCF_057473825.1 Aliterella sp. E5.1 | reverse complement strand
GTTGCACCCATAGAGCATCGTCTTTCTCTAGAACCAAGCCTCCAAGAGAGTGAAATCATCACCCCCGTTGAGGATTTGTCCTCTGTCCAACCAAGCGAGCGCCTTTTCCAAGCTTGGCTTTCTTTAGTAGAACGTTACGGATGCAGTGCTGGGTATATCAATCGCGATCGGCTTGTTGTCAGCCGACAGGAATTTGCTATAGATTTACACACCTGTTTAGACCAATTGAGCAAGCTGATTGGGGCGGCTCCGGCGGGGTTAGCACAAGAGGACTTAGCTACCTTGCAGCGTTTACAGGTAGAATTTGCCACCGAGTTAGCAGCCCTTAGAGGCAGATTAGACAATTTAGACGCACAAACTAATCGGTTAGACCAACCGTTTTCGACTACAACCAAGCTTACGGGAGAAGTTGTTTTTGGCATTAGCGCCGCCAATGGCGGTGATAAAGCTGATGATGACGAGCAGGTAGATAATAATCTCAGCCTTGGTAGTAGAGGGCGTTTAACCTTTGATACCTCTTTTACTGGTGAAGACCGTTTGAGAATCCGCTTGCAATCTACCAATACCCCTAGCTTTAGTGACGCGACTGGTACAGATATGGCACGTTTGTCATTTCAAGGAAATGATGAGAATCAGTTGAGATTAAGCGTACTAGAATATCGCTTACCGATTAGGGAGCAAGCAACACTCTACTTTGAAGTTGTGGGCGGAGGACTGGACGACTTTACGGACACGCTAAATCCGCTCCTAAGCGGTAGCAGTCGCGGTTCCATTTCTCGTTTTGGTCAACGTAACCCAATTTATCGGCAAAGTGGGGGCGCTGGGGCAGGTATTAACTATGACTTAAGCGAAACTGTCAGTTTGAGTTTGGGCTATTTGGGTTTGAATACTCCAACGGACGAGGAAGTGAATGATTCCGAATCGAGTAACGATGGTATCCCCTACGGTACTATTGTGCAACTGACGTTGCAACCCAATGAATCTGTTGGTTTTGGTTTGACTTACGTGCGCTCCTACAACAACCTTGATACCGGAACCGGGAGTCAGCTTGCAAACGATCCCTTT
>NZ_JBYCCV010000509.1:0-1068 GCF_057473825.1 Aliterella sp. E5.1 | reverse complement strand
TAAGCTAATAGACTTCTAAATAGTATAAAATTAAAGTCTAAAATCTTCAAAGTACAAGGACGATGCCTGCGAAAGGATTCCTCAACGAGGAGCAAACAAAAAAATTGCAACAAGCAGTACGGCAAGGTGATTGTCCAAGGCTACGGGAACACGCCCTGATTCTCCTACTGCAAAATGATGGGAAAACCTACCAAGAGATTCAGGGATTTCTTGGATGTGGATATCAGACAGTAGCTCACTGGTGTGTACATGGAAACCCCGATAATCTGGATAGTTTGCGAGACAAGAGAGAGCAAGGAAACTACCGAAAAGCGACTATCGAATATATAGCATTGCTACTAGAAGTAGTCGAAAAAGCGCCAAGTGAACTTGGCTATGAATTTGGCAGATGGACAGCCCAAAGATTATCAACTTATCTACAAGAACAGACCGGAATTAAATTAAGTAGCAAGCAAATCACCCGGATATTGCAAAAAAAAATATGTCTACATCTGGGCGAAATATAGCTTAGAAGATCGGCAAGATAAAACAGAACGAGCGGTATTTCGAGAGAAATTAGAGACTTATTTGAAAGCAGGAATAGTAGCACCGGAGCTTTTTCAAGTATGGTTTTGGGACGAGACAGGCAACAGGCATACGAGTGCTACGTCGTAAATGCTGGACAGGTCGAGGTCAGAGACGAAAAGTTAGAGGACAAAGAAGCCTTGCGTCGAGTAAATGTTATGGGTGGATTACGTTATCATGACCAAAAACGCTTATGTTTTTTTATTGATAGAGGTAATGCAGATAGCTTTTTTGAGCAATTAGTTAAGCTGAATGAATTTGTTAAACAAGAATGGGTTAAACAAGGCAATGAATCAGGACTTTATGAACGGATAGGTCCAAGAGTTCTAATTATTTTGGATAATGCAAGTTTTCATAAACGCCAAGACATCATTGATAAGATTGAGCAAGCACTACCCAATATTCAACTTTGTTTTTTACCAGCATATAGCCCAGATTTCAATTTAATTGAATTAGTGTGGCATTCATGTAAGGAGTTTGTTGCACATCGGTTATTTCAGTCTG
>NZ_JBYCCV010000508.1:0-1078 GCF_057473825.1 Aliterella sp. E5.1 | reverse complement strand
CTCTTCCGATCTGAAGCGGTCAGCTAAAGCATTAAAGATGTCAAAGTCAGAGATCCCCATTGCCTCTAAATCTTGATAAGCTCGCCAGGTGGCAACAAAGGCTTCTTGGGTGGATAAGGATGAGTTAGTAGCGCCTTGCTCTGAGCCATTTTGAGATGCACCTGCCGCCATGGTTTGCTCCAATGCCTTGCCCTTTTAGGATAACGAGAACTTCATTGGTCCGCGTAGGTTCTGTCTAGAGCCAGGTCTTTGGGGAGGCCAACCCCAGAACTTGAGCGAGAATGAATTAAATCTCTTTGGGTCATATTCCCCGTGGCTCGCCACGTCAGCAAGAATTTGTGCGGTAGTGCGTTCCAGAGGAAAGATTCCGTAATACTCCGTTGCATGCAGCGGAGATAGGAAACTTAGCGCTCCGCACCCAATTTATTCCCGGAGCACATAGCCGACCCCCCGGACTGTTTGGATTAACCGCTTTTCGTCATTGGCTTCTAGTTTCAGGCGCAGGTAACGGATGTAGACCTCAATGATGTTTGAATCCCCCATAAAGTCATAGCCCCAAACTTCTTCGAGGATGCGATCGCGGGTAATCACCTGCCGGGGATGAACCATCAAGTGCTCTAGCAAATCAAACTCTTTAGCCGTTAGCTCAATCGGGCGCGGGCCGCGAAAGACTTCTCGGGTTTTGCGATCAAGTCGCAAATCATTGAACTCTAGTAAATCTAGATTTTCCTCCTGGTTCCGGCGTAGGTGGGCGCGAACACGGGCCAATAATTCCTCAATGCTAAACGGTTTAACCACATAGTCATCGGCTCCAGCATCTAAGCCCGCCACGCGATCGCTAACTTCGTCCTTGGCCGTCAACAATACAATTGGGACTTTATCGCCTGTTGCCCGCAGCCGATGACAGACCTCCAGCCCCGACAAGCCTGGCAGCATCCAATCTAAAAGAATTAAATCCGGTTGAGATTCCCGGGCGGTTGAAAGCCCCAAAAACCCATCCGGGGCAACGCTGACCTGATAGCCTTCGTAGCCCAGCTCCAGCTCAATAAAATGAGCTAATTTACTGTCATCCTCTACC
>NZ_JBYCCV010000507.1:0-1081 GCF_057473825.1 Aliterella sp. E5.1 | reverse complement strand
TATCTCTGGTGCTACACCTCCAGCTTTCAAATAAGTCTCTAGCTTCTCCCGAAATATTGCTCTTTCTGCCTGATTTTGCTTAGATTCTAAGCTGTACTTCGCCCAAATGTAAACGTAGTTTTTTTTTTTGCAATATTCTACTAATTTGTTTACTGCTTAATTTAATTCCCGTCTGCTGTTGTAGATAAGTTGATAATCTTTCTCCTGTCCATCTGCCAAATTCATACCCAAATTCTGACGGCGCTTTTTCTACTACTTCTAGTAATAATTCAATATATTGCTCTGTAGCTTTTCGGTAATTACCTTGCTGTCGTTTATCTTTCAAGCTATCCAGATTGTCTGGGTCTCCATGTACGCACCAGTGCGCTACAGTTCGATACCCACAACCAATAAAATTAGCAATATCCTCATAGGTCTTACCATCATGAGCGAAGTAATAGAATCAGGGCGTGTTCTCTCAATCTTGGAGAATCGTTGGAGCGCACTAGGATTTGCAATCTCTCCTTCTGTTCAAAATTTAGAAATCCTTTCGCAGGCATTGCTCCCTCCACCCTTGGTTTTAAAATTCTATTTTATGCTTTTTATATGTCTATCAGCTTAGTAGAGGTAGACAAATTTTCATGGTTTGAATCAAGCCATGCTCAATGGTACAACGATGACCAAGGTACCGATTAGAAAGAACTGTTCCAGCTAGATCGCGTACGACCTGATGCACCTCGACTAAAATACGCCCAGAATCCTCCTGGTGAAAGGAAATTGGCTCATCGTGCGGATGGATGACGGACCATTGCCTCGTCCAGTAAGCGCGAACTGCTTGATGTCCATGGACATAACCGCCTTCCATCCCGTTCGGCAGAGCCACATCAGAAGTCATGGTGGCGAGGGCGGCATCAGTGTCTCGCACGTTAAAGGCAGCGTACGCCGCGCGTAGCAGTTCAATTTCCGGTGCAGATTTATAGAACCCATTTGACATCTCTAAAAGGCGGCAAGTCGCTTAATCATTAACCTGACGAAGCAGAGATTGAGCTTCGTGGTGGCATTGGTCAAGGTGCGCTCAAAGTTCTTAACGAGGATCTTACAT
>NZ_JBYCCV010000506.1:0-1058 GCF_057473825.1 Aliterella sp. E5.1 | reverse complement strand
AATCGGTTTGACCCCACAAGCAGTAATTAATCGTCCAATGATGGTATGCAGTCCTGCATCGGCTCTCATCCTGGGCAAAGTAGCGGATAGGGCGTTCAACTTGCCGTCCTTGGCGGTCATACTGGCGCAGCAAGTTGAGGTCGCCTTTGAGGTTTGCGCTAAAGCCTTTCGCTGTTCACTATCCTGCTGACAATTTTGAGGACGAGCAACTTTAAGTTTTGCTTTGAGTCGGTAGCGGGTCATCTGATAGACCGCATGATACTCTGCCTCTATCCCCAACGTCTCTGCCAACCACTGCTGCACTTTTCCATAACTGCTGAATCCATGATTTGGCTCTTGCAACCGCTTTGCCAAAGCGTCTTCTGCCCATTGCGGAATTACCCGTACTCCCCCAGGGGATTTCTTGAACTTCAACATCACGTCTACCCCACCCTCTCGGTACTTCGATAACCAGGTTTGCACGGTGTTTCGATGTTTTCCAACAGCCTTGGCAATGGCACTAATGCTGGGTGCTGTGTCCTGTCTCAGCCAGTAAAGCACTTGCAATCGTTCTTTGGCGCTTGGCGTTTCGGCTTGACGCAACTGTTCCGTTCAATCATCCAAACTTTCTTTCACTTCAATTGAGGTGATACCAACCATTACTAAGCCTGCTAAACGACTTTTCTCACTCTAACCCCTTTTGTCCTGTACTTAATTTAAATTGGTATTAGGAGAAAGTCTAGGGTGTTCCCCTGTGAATCAACAGCACAGTACAAATACTTCTGCTTGCCTTTGACCAAGATATAGGTTTCATCTACCCGCCACGAGTCATTGGTCAGACGCAAGTGTGGTCTAAACCGCTTATCTATTTCTGGACTATATTCTTGGATCCAACGGAACACGGTGGTGTGATGGATATCTAATCCCCGCTCGTTTACCATCTCTGCTACTTGTTGGCAACGGAAAGCGAATAACTGAGATACCAGCGTACACACTTAGTACAGGACAAAAAGCTGGAAAATATTGCAAGAAAAAGGTTTCATGAAATATAGCTATATTTCATGAAGATCGGAAGAGCA
>NZ_JBYCCV010000505.1:0-1092 GCF_057473825.1 Aliterella sp. E5.1 | reverse complement strand
TTTCTTTTTGGTTGGCTTTGATTCTACTTTTGGTTCTTTCAGCGTCCGTTGTCTAGAATCGCTTCTTTGTCTCACCTACCCGCCAATACTCTCTTCTAACCCGCCATTAACAGTGTCGTCTAATACCCGATGGAGGACTATGGAATGGTCGTAAAGTTGCCGACTGGTTGACGGACTTGACCGGGTGACAAATTAGTCGCACCTTGGGGATGGGAGATATTACGACAGATGACTTTTAGGTTAAGAGTGCCAAGACCTGCTCATAGTCAAAGCGACGAAACTGAACAACTTGCCTGGAAAAAAAACTAGCAACGGCAGTAAGCACACTTCAAACCACTTACCCCGAAGCAGAAATTCAATTGTGGTGGGTTTGGTGAACATCGTTTAGGTCTCAAGCCAATTTTACGCCGAATTTATGTACCGGAGGGAGAAACGCCCATTGCTCATGTTAATTGGCGATATCAGTGGCTATGGTTATATGCCTTTGTACATCCTAAAACTGGGGAAACTTATTGGTGGATTCTGCCCTATGTAAATACACAACTGTTTAATCAGGTCTTGGCAGACTTCGCTCGTGAGTTTGAATTAGGTGTTAATAAACGTATTCTTTTAGCCGTAGCTCGATCCGGGTGGCATATTAGTAGTGATTTAAAAATCCCTCTAGGACTACATTTAACATTTTTACCTCCTTATTCACGTCAAGTCTGACGGAGGGAATCCTCCCCCCGTCGAGCTTGACCAGAATTACAACCTGCGGAACGATTGTGGCGTTTAGTGGATGAGCCGATTGCTAATCGCTCCTTTGAAACCTTAGATGGATTGGAAGACGTTTTATTTGACCGATGTCAATCTTTACTTCAGCAGCAAGAGTTGATTCAAGGACTAACCGGTTTCCATTGGTGGACTACAATCGCAGCTTAATCTTAAGTTATTTGCCGGACATAATATTATATAAAAACGCTTTCTAACTTTCTTCTGTCACTCTAGAGAAAATATAATAGGAACAAAGCTCTCAAACCTTGGTGTTAGCTATGGTAGAGCCTCGCACACCACATCCTACAGTACAATTTGTCGATTCTTACTGTCAGATGT
>NZ_JBYCCV010000504.1:0-907 GCF_057473825.1 Aliterella sp. E5.1 | reverse complement strand
CCAGTTGTAGGGATAGCTGATGCCCAAAGTCTGGCCACTAAAGTAGATGGAACCATCTTAGTCGTGGGTATTGCTCAGTCAAGTCGCTCTGCGGTCAATCGGGCGATGGAAATTCTTGCCGGAACTCGCTGCCATATTCCCGGAGTCGTAGTTAATCTACTTGATCGCGATCAAAAAGGATATGCATACGGTGCTGACTATGCCTCGTATTATGGTCGGTAGTGCCTGAAATATCTTATCAATTGAATGAATGATCACGGTCAAGCAGAATTAGTGATTGAGGCTGGTCGCACCGAACGACAGTACTGGCAAGATCTATGGCGGTATCGAGAACTGTTCTACTTCCTGGCCTGGCGAGACATCCTGGTTCGCTATAAGCAAACCATTATTGGAGTTCTCTGGGCGCTGATCCGGCCTTTTTTAACCATGGTGGTGTTTACGATCGTCTTTGGCAACATTGCCAAGCTCCCCTCTGGGGGGGTTCCTTATCCAATTCTGGTGTTTTCGGCAATGTTGCCCTGGCAGTTCTTTGCCAATGCCCTCTCCGAGTGCAGTAATAGCTTGGTTACGAATGCCAATTTAATTTCTAAAATCTACTTTCCCCGCTTGATTATCCCCGCCAGCGCTATCATTGTTAGCTTTGTGGATTTTTTGGTCTCGGGGATGATATTGGTGGCCTTGATGGCCTGGTATAACTTTGTTCCCAGTTGGCGGATTGTCACCCTGCCCCTGTTTATCCTGATTGCCTTTGCCGCTTCGATGGGAGTGGGCTTGTGGTTGGCAGCGTTGAATGTCAAGTACCGGGATTTCCGTTACATTGTGCCGTTTCTAGTTCAGTTTGGTCTTTACATCTCTCCGGTTGGCTTTAGCAGCACCGTTGTCCTACCCCAGTGGCGTTTACTCTATT
>NZ_JBYCCV010000503.1:0-1021 GCF_057473825.1 Aliterella sp. E5.1 | reverse complement strand
AGAACTCTCATTTGTCATAGGTAAGGAGTTGGGTCTCACCTCATCTCGACTTCACCTACTAGAGTTTGGTGCTTACCTGCACGACGTTGGCAAGATTCGTGTGCCTGTATCTATCCTAAATAAGCCAGCAAAACTGTCGCCCGATGAGTGGAGCATTATCAAGAAACATCCTACTTTCGGGCGTGAGTTCCTAGATAACACCTTTATGAGCGATGCTGGCAAGATCGTTGAGCAGCACCACGAGCGTCTAGATGGTAGTGGCTATCCATTTGGACTTCTAGGGGATGAAGTGCTTATTGAAGCGTCTATTGTCGCCGTAGCTGATACCTATGACGCTATGACCACTGACCGTCCATACAGGCGAGCACTGTCTCAGGAAGCTGCATTGTCTGAGTTGAGAAAATACTCAGGTATGCATTATCCACATGAGGTCGTACGTGCGTTTATCTCTGCTTTGAAGCGGACAGAAGATCGTCGTTGAATCCTTGACCTGGCGAGACAATAAACTAGTAAAGCCTTTGCGCGACTTCAAATAATTTTGCAAGTAGCTTTTTTACCTTGACGTTGTTTCCCAACTCGGCTACAGTAAGGCTTGAGGACGAACGCCAGAGCGTCTTCATATAGTGGACGCTCAAATGGGCGTACTACTGCTTCGCCAGAGGAGTGGGAAAAATGGTCCGGAAAAGTGTAGTCGTATTTTTGCTTGCTACTATTGTCTCCCTATCGGGTACTGTCTTGGCCGCCCCAAATGTCTCAACCAAAGGCATCTCGGTCGCTAAGGGCATTTCAGTTGCCAAAGGCATTTCAGTTGCCAAAGGCATTTCAGTTGCCAAAGGCATTTCAGTAGTTAAATAAACTTTGGCATTACGATTTTGAACAGGCTGAATTGCTTCAGTCTGTTTTTCTGTTTCTGCGTTCGACTCGAGTAAGAATCTTGTAAGAGTTCTCACGCTATCTTATCTCCAAGAGGTACGACTTCGGACCGTCTACCCTCCCACTCCCACACCGGAACTCTGGCGAT
>NZ_JBYCCV010000502.1:0-1101 GCF_057473825.1 Aliterella sp. E5.1 | reverse complement strand
TTCCCATCTGTACCTTCCTATGTTTTCTCGCCAATCACTTGAACTGCAAAAGGCATTTCAACCCCTGGAAGCATCCCCTCCTCTTCCATTTCTTCTTCTTCGCCCCCAGCCTCACATCCAGCCGCAAGAGCTAAAAAGACTACAGACACCGCAGTCCAACGAAGCAGTTTTTTTGAACTAAATTCAATCACTGTTGGGTTCCTCTTAGAATTGCTGCACTTTAGAATTATGGCACTATATCTTGGTTGTAGCCCTGATCCTCTAGAAGAGGATCAGGAAGTTCTTCTATCGGAGGTAGGAACCTAGTCTGCCGAATCTATGGCCCTGCACTTAAAAAATTCAAAACGGTATCATCCCCATATTCAGGGGGGTGACCTTGAATAAAGTTTGGTTGTACGGAGATACCCACTTTTATTGAGCAATTGGGCTCCCGTGGTGGTTAATTAAATACCAGCGATCGCCCATGCGCTCAAACAGATTCGTAGCCATGGATTGGGCTTGCACCCGTCGGCGACCAACAACCTGGAGCAAATTTTCTCTTAGAATCACGTAGGCTAAGTTTTCATTTTGCTCGATCGCCAAAATCTCGGTTTCAATCTCCAGATAACGGGTATTGCGGAAAATCTGCTCCCAGGAGAACTGGATATCTTCCCAGCCTTGGAGGACTTTTCGACCAGGATGAACACAAAGGCTGCTGATTCCCTGGGACCAAACAGCCGCCATCGCCTCAAGATCTTTTTTCTCAAAGGCGCGGTAAAATGCCTCGTTCGCAGCCAGGATTGCTTGGCGATCGCTGCTGCTCATTTAGTGGGCAGCACTGTGGGCTGCCTTATTGTTGCTCGGTCCTTGCCCATTTCGGGGCTGAAGCACTCCATAACCGCCGTGATTACGCTCGTAGATCACGTTGATTTCATCGGTCTCTTGATTGCGGAACATATAAAAGTCATGATCCACCAACTCCAGTTGCTCCAGAGCGGCTTCGACGCTCATCGGCGGCATGGCAAAATACTTGCTGCGCACCACTTGTTGGGGCAGCTCAGGAGTCCGATCTTGAATTAGATTAGGGACGACACTCCCAACAACAGATTCCTCAGCCATTGC
>NZ_JBYCCV010000501.1:0-1027 GCF_057473825.1 Aliterella sp. E5.1 | reverse complement strand
CAGGGGTTGATTAAAAATCCGAGAGAGAAGATCCCCGACTCGGAGTCCACCTTTGGCAATACAGACAACCTGGTTGAACTGCCACCCAGATTGATAAACCCGTGCCGCCAGGTACTCAATTTTCTGGTGATACTCTGGCCAAGCAATGTAAGTATCTGACATCGCCAATCAAAAAGACTCAAGACTGCTAACGGAATTGAAACCTGGCAATTAAAATATGCTGATTGACCCTGAGCAGACAGCATACTGGTTGGAGGGCACATATCCTAGCATATCGCTAAGGTCCAGGATGGGGCTTGTTGCAGGCATATCTGTTCTAGCTTTAAACACCTAAAATACTTTGGCAAGGTTTGCCCAAGAAGCCAGGCATGATCAGCTTAGTCGTTCTGCCAGAGCTCAGGGCCTATAAGGTCAACAATTTGGTCTCTGAGCAAAAAATCATTTCTTTCCAGTTCCGCTTCAAACAAGGTCCATTCTCGGACTTGAAGGTAGCAGCATAGGGCATAAATGGGTTGCTGGCGGCTTAAAGTGCCTCTTTCAACCAACTGCCGGGCTTCATCTTGAATAACTTCTAGGGAATACTCGATGGACTGAAGCATAGGACCTCCCCTGCATGATAAAAGCAAAAATAAGTGACTGTATGAGCCAAGTCGATAGGGATTTGTAGCCTTAAATACTGAATTAATTTAATCTTGCGGCTATTTAACCTTGCAGTATATTAATAAATATTGCAAAGGTTATCAAGTTGTGACCTGCCGGAAACCGATGGCTAGAGACATTTCACGGTTTCATGGGAATGGGAGATTTTCTGGCTTGCCAGCTTCACTGCCAGGGCGATCGCGGCTTTAAAGCTCGTAGGATCGGCGATCCCCTTGCCGGCAATATCAAAAGCGGTGCCATGGTCGGGGGAGGTGCGAATAAAAGGCAGCCCCAGGGTGGTATTGACCGCCCGGTCAAAGGCTAACAATTTAGTCGGAATCAGTCCCTGGTCGTGGTAAAGCGCCAGGTAAGCGTCGTGAGCTTCACC
>NZ_JBYCCV010000500.1:0-1036 GCF_057473825.1 Aliterella sp. E5.1 | reverse complement strand
AGGTGCAGCCGATACTGCTTGATATACTGCTAAAAATAGAGGTAGAAATCAAGTTCATATATACAACAATAGTGAAGGAGGAACAGAGCAAAGATCGAGTGAGATGAAGTGGGGATTAATTATTCCCCAAGCCATTGCTAATGACCATTTCCGCCTTTGCTATCAAAAAATTGTCCCCATTGAAAATAGTGGCATTAAGCAAGAACATTACGAAGTTCTTTTGCGCTTAGAAGATAAAAGTGGAAACATAATTTTACCAATGGAGTTTTTACCCTCCGCAGAAAGATACAATCTGATGCAACAGATAGACCGTTGGGTAATTGAGACGCTTTTTGCTCATTTAGAACAGCAATATCAAACAGTTTGGGAATCTTGTCCTCTTGAAACTTTACCAAGCTTGTATGCTGTAAATTTGTCTGGGGCTAGTATTAATGATGCCCAATTTTTTGAATTTGTGCAGCAACAGTTTGCAAGTACGCCCATTCCGCCAAATATTATTTGCTTTGAAATTACCGAAACAATTGCTATCACTAATTTAGCTAAAGCTGCGGAATTAATTAATAAATTAAAGCAGCTTGGTTGTCGCTTTGCCTTAGATGATTTTGGTAGTGGAATGTCATCTTTTGCCTATCTTAAAGCCTTACCAGTAGATTATGTAAAAATTGATGGGGCTTTTGTCCAAGAGATTGTTGAAGATGCGATCGCTTTAGAAATGGTGGAAGCTATCAAACGCATTGCTGTCCTGATGGGAATAGAAACAATTGCTGAGTTTGTCGAAAATGACGAAATCTTCCGAAAACTTCAATCTCTCGGTGTAGATTATGTCCAAGGCTATGCTATTGCTAAGCCATGCTTTTTGGATATCAGTAGCCAAAAAAACAAATTTTATAGCTAACAAGATCGAACAATAAAGATTCGATGAAGTAAGGGCAGTAGGAGCTAGAATTAATTGTTTTAAGGGAACTATAGATTTAGTCAACTTGTTTTTACCTTAAAGCAATTATGCAATTGAAAGTAAAGCCTAAACTTTAATACG
>NZ_JBYCCV010000499.1:0-1022 GCF_057473825.1 Aliterella sp. E5.1 | reverse complement strand
ATAACTTTTTGAACCGCAAACTGCCGCGCATAATTACCCTTGTCTTGCACTTCAGCATCGGCAAGCAGCAGCGACCGCCTCTGACGCTGGGAATTGCGATCGCCTATCTTCTTGTTATGCTGCTTCAGCCAAAAATATCGACCCAAAGGTATGCTTACAAAAGCCGTGCCGTAGCCTAAAAGCAACAAACAAAAGGTATGAATTAAAGGTAGAACGCTGTTGCCATCAATCATTTCCTTCAGTAGCAAACTTTCCAGGTAAATCGCTCCAGCTAAATTGAGCGAACCAAGGATTGCACTCAGCACAATAACTCCTGGACTTGCAGCACTAAATTTTTGAGGGATTTCTTCAAGAAAAGGTTGTGCAAGCACTTCTTGCGGATGAGATGAAGCGGTGGATTGCAATTCGGGAAATATATACACAATATTCCCTTGAGGACTAACTGTAGGTTGCCCATTGAATCTAGTTAGTACGGGCAACATATAGTCTTCGTACTCTTGAGCAAAGCCAGTGCCAATGTCGTCTAAATAGGGGGCTATTTGCTCTGCTACTACTGCCCCGTGATTATCGGCGGATGACGGCAGCAATTGCTTTGTGGCGGCGTTCTTCTAAGTCTGCATTGGGGTTGCCATCGCCAAAGAGGAAAGAGAAGATTGCCTCAAGAAAGTTAAGCCGACTTTCTTGCTCCTGCTGAACCTGGGGATGCTCGTTCGACTGACTTTGTTCCTGCGTCAGTAATTATACCTCGGTAGTTTGTGTGCTAATTCAATGAAATATGGACTACAAGTTATTTTGGTAGCAGAATCTTCCCGTAATTGCAGCCAGAAAGTTATTAAAAACTTAGGAAATCGATTTGTTGTTTTAACTCAGTTCAATCCTATGAATTAAAAAATAGTTTTCACTGATTAAATTGAATCGTCCATCCAACCACAATCGCAATCCCAGTGAACTCGCGCTTGATAATCTCGCTCAAAAAGAGCAGATCGGAAGAGCTTCGTGTAGGATAAGCGGGTAGATCTCGG
>NZ_JBYCCV010000498.1:0-1003 GCF_057473825.1 Aliterella sp. E5.1 | reverse complement strand
AAGGCCAGGGTGACCGCAAACCGCACCCCGGTGAGCTGCTTGAGTTCCAGATCCCGGGGGGCATAGATGGCGTACTTCTCCAGGCCGCGATCGCCGAGGATCAATAAGCCAAACTGGCTCTCAAAAATTTCCGTTGGTTCGATTAAGTAGCGCCTAACTCGGTATTTCCACGACAGGGCATTGCGAAAGCGTTCAATCTCTCGGGTAGAAATCAAACGCCGATTGTAAAAATTTTGCTTAATCACCTCAACATCCGCAAAATGATTCAGCAGCGGTTGAATCACCCCATTGGCAACTTGAATTAAAAGATTCTGCAGCAAAGCCTCGGCTTGGCGCATTGCCGCAGTGGAGCCAACGGCAAAGGTATGATTATCCACCACCAGCGGGGTTTGAAACAGCAGATAATCCAACAATTCCACTACCAAAGGAATTTTATTTAGAATTGCTGCCTGAACCACTTCCGCTTCCCGCAGCAAAACCGTCACAATTTCCACCTCCTGCACAACTTCCCTAGCAGACTGTTTCTGGAGCAACAAGGTGTAGTACTTGCCAAAGAAGTCTGCCGTGACGTCCCGCCATAAATCCTGCAAGATCGTATCACGCTTTTCGGCTAACTGCACCGAGGTGACCTGAGAAAAGCGCAGCTCGTCTAAAATGTCTTCAAATTTTCTTAGAGTTATATAGAATAGCTCTCGCTTTTTTTGTTGTTTGAGCAGATCAATTTCCAACGGCTGCCCGGTTAAATTTTGCAGATTGGTCTGGAGCTTGGTCAGGGTTGCTTCAAGCAGCGTGGACTTCAATCGCCTAAATTGAGTCTCCACTCCAGCAGCGGCAGGGTAGACAAGCGCATCGGAACCGGCACTGATGGTCCTGGGCTGATCGATCTCTGACTCAGATAACATCTGAGACAAGTTGGCTGGAATGGTTGCTGGAGGCTCAGCCGTCTGAGGCCCAGCAGGGGCTAGGAGCAATGTCACCAGCCATCGCGCCGCTAAAATCTCCC
>NZ_JBYCCV010000497.1:0-998 GCF_057473825.1 Aliterella sp. E5.1 | reverse complement strand
AAGCTCACTTTGGAGCAGTCCCTCTGCGTTGGAATAAATGGGTGGCACTCGATGATGATGTCAGTCACAGTCGAATTTGGAGTAACCGTAGCGAGGTGGTCGAACGTCTCTTAGCCCAAGAATGTGAGCTTTGTGGATCAACGGACAATATCGAAGTTCACCACATCCGCAAGCTTGCAGACGTGGCGCAAAAGGGAAAAGCAGAACGACCAGACTGGATGAAAAAGATGGCTGCACGTCGTCGCAAAACGCTAGTGGTGTGTCTCGAATGTCATCACAAAATTCAGTACGGACGTTATGACGGAAAATCCCTCTCACGCTGAGATTACTGGAAAGCGACGTGATACGGAAACGGTCATGCGTCGTTTGGAGGGGGGCGATTGGAAAAGTGCCAGTAATGGTAACTCGTTGGTCGCCTACCCTACCTCACGTCCGGTTTTGAAGCCGAGTCGAGGAAGCGATTCTTTGGCTTAGGTTAACTTAACCCTTGTCTGGATGTTTGGTTGAGTATTTTGGGGACACGGGGGTCATAGAAATCAAAGATCAATGCATTGGCTCAATCGAGATTACACGGCCACTAAAACTTTTAGATATTCGTGGCCCTGGGGCAATGAAAGCTGGATCAGTTTCTGCACTGGCCAAGACCGCAGACAGGGATCTAAGCCAGCAATGGTCTCGGTACTTCTATGAGTATGAGAATATCTACTCCCGAGTTGAAGGAATTATCTACTCCAACGCCCATAACGATGAAGCGGCAATCGCCCTCTACGAGCGGGCACAAGATGGATTAGTTTGCTTGCAGAACCAAGTCATCCAGCTAGCTAGCCCAAAGCTGCGTTCAGCTATTCAAGCAGCAGCATTAGCGAACAACTTAATCTTTGTGCCATGACCCTTCGTGAACTACTTAAACAAGAGGCGGTGGTTAAGTGATTGTGCAAAGTTTCTTTACATAGGGTCAAGCAAAAATATTGTTTTTTAACTAAAAAACATTGATTTAT
>NZ_JBYCCV010000496.1:0-949 GCF_057473825.1 Aliterella sp. E5.1 | reverse complement strand
AATCTTCAACACCATTGACGAGCTTTACTCATTTCGTCAGAAATTTCACAAGGCTCGGTTTCGGCACAAGCGCCGTAATGATGTAGATAAGTACGACTACATCAAAAGTCCGAAATCTACGGGTTACCGCGGAATTCACGACGTGTACGAGTATGATGTCAACTCAGAAGCTGGTCGTGCCTACACAGGACTTTTTGTCGAGTTGCAGTATCGCACTGTTGTGCAACATGCTTGGGCTACTACTGTAGAGGTGATCGGGTTTATCACTGAGAGCCAGCCGAAATTCCAAGAAGGAGATAAGCGCTATGAAGACGCTATGGTTCTAGCTAGCGAAATTCTGGCGCGCGCTTTTGAGGATTCAAAAGGACCTTTGCCCGAGAGTGAAAACGCTGATCTTGTAAGTGAGTTCTTACGACTCGATCAGGAGCTAGGGCTAATGAATATGTTGCTTGGGTTGAACGCCGCAGACAGTGCAGCTACTGCGGATCGAAATGTTATTTTGGTCTTTTCCAAAACAAATGAGCTAGAGGTCAAAACCTTTAGAGATGCTACCGACGCTCTACGTGCCTTGTTTGATATCGAACAGAAGAACCCTGGATATGATGTAGTGTTGGTGCGCGCAGATTCCAGTGAAGAAGTGCGGATTGCATTCAAGAATTACTTCTCTGACGCTCGTGATTTTATTAAGCTGATTGAAGATGGGTGTCAGAAGCTGTCCGGAAGGATAGTAATCAAATCCGTCGAAAATTTGCAAAAGTCGTAAAAGCACTCGATGTTATTTAGCGGATCAATTGCGTTAGTTCCAACGCTGTCGAGAGTCCAACAGCTAAACGCATTATTAAGAGATGTCCAGTCGAAGCGGTGTCACTTTGTTCAGCCTGATCGTGTTGTTAGGAGATAAAATGCAGATAAACATACAGTCGATAGCTGCTTCTACGCGCCTCGAGCC
>NZ_JBYCCV010000495.1:0-1021 GCF_057473825.1 Aliterella sp. E5.1 | reverse complement strand
GCCTCCTGGGTTTCCCAGGCTAGTTTTGAGCCTCTGGGCTTAACAATCGCCGTTGCCAAAGACCGGGCGATTGAATCTTTAATGCAGGTGGGCGATCGCTTCGTCTTAAACGCCCTGGAAGAAGGAAATTATTTAGGACTAATGAAGCACTTTTTGAAGCGCTTTCCCCCCGGTGCTGACCGCTTTGCCGGCGTAAAAACCCAACCGGCTGAGAACGGCTCCCCGATCTTGGTGGATGCCTTGGCGTATCTAGAATGCGAAGTCTTTAGCCGCATGGAGTGCAGCGATCACTGGTTAGTTTACTCTCAGGTGACTTCAGGTCGGGTGTCTAAATCTGCCGGAATGACTGCAGTTCACCACCGCAAGGTTGGCACTTACTACTAACTGACACAGAGCTAACCTGTAAGGAAATAATCCTGGCTGTTGATGCCTACACCTACTTCTTGAATAAGAAAGCTCAGGTAACATAAACTGTCCTCGCCAAATCACCCTAATCAGCCCCAAACTGGTCTTCATAGGCCGCAAAGTCTGATGGAGACAGGATAGTGATCTTACCAAATTGCTTCAGCGTCAAAAAATCCTTGTCGCCCGTAATAACACAAAAGACAAGTAATGTCACTGGAAGTTCTTTACTGATTGAAAGTGGCTAGGAGGTTCAATCAAAAGGCAAACTTGCTCTGTGATTCAAATAGCACTTGGGGATCACTCAGCAGTCTTTGTGACTTCTCCAGTTTCAGCAACAGAACCAAAAATATCATCTACTCTTTGACGAATTGCTAACATACTCGCTGGTATATCTTGTCTCAAAATATTTTCGACTAAAGCTGTTGGGAAGATACGCTTTGGCGTAACACAAAAATCATAAATGAGATCTATTCCGGCTTTTGGGTCAGATAAACTCCAGGGTTCTAAACACCAGTAGCCAGAAAAAGCTTTCATGTCTCCCTCAATTAACTGATAACGTATTTCCTGAGGAAACTTTTCTTCTACTTCGAAAACTGAACGAGCTGAGAAGCTCATT
>NZ_JBYCCV010000494.1:0-1121 GCF_057473825.1 Aliterella sp. E5.1 | reverse complement strand
TATAGCAATCCTAGATGAGTTGAAGAAAAGTGAGTCTTAAACTATTGTGAATGATGGATGTAGCATTTTAGAACTAATTGAACGATGGACGAACTGGTCAAGTTTATTGAGAGTAATCCTGATGCTAGGGAACTCAAACGAGCTTTAGCAGTGCAAATGGTATTGAAAGGCTATTTGTATCGCCAAATTGAGGAAATCCTTCACGTTTCCGACAGCTTCATCAGCAAATGGTGGCTAGTGTTTGAGGCAGAAGGGGCGACGGGGTTGCAACTGAACTATCAAGGCAGCAAGGGCTATTTGAGAGCGGGGCAACGGCAAGCGGTAATTAACTGGTTACAGCAGAAGAACTATTGGAATCTGGCACAACTACAACAGCACATCTGTGACACCTACCATATCAAGTTCAAATCCCGACAGAGTTACTATGAATTATTTGCTCAAGCGGGTATTAGTTGGAAGAAAACCCAAAAGTGTAATCCAAAAAAAGATCCACAGTTAGTGCAAAAAAAAACTAGAAATTCTTGCCCAACTGAGCCAATGGCTGCCAGAGATAGTGGCGGGAAGAATGAGTGTGTTTTTCCTTGATGAGTGTCACTTATTATGGGGAGATGTCTGTGGTTATGTCTGGGGCAAAAGTAATATCCGAATTGAAGTACCTATCGTGAACGAGCGCGAGAAGCAAACTTATTATGGGGCATTAGATTACTTCAATCAAGAGTTTTTGCTTCAAGCTTATCCTCAAGCTAACTCAGAACATACCATCAGTTTTCTAGACTACTTGCAAGCCCAGCGTCCCGCTCAACGGGTTGCTATTATTTGGGACGGAGCAAGTTACCATCGCTCACAACAACTGAAAGATTACTTGCAATCCCTCAATACTGGACGAGCGCCATCTTCCTGGCAACTGACTTGTCTTCGGTTTGCTCCTCATGCGCCCGAACAAAATCCTGTGGAAGATATTTGGTTACAAGCTAAACGATTCCTACGAGACTTCTACCACCTGTGTGATTCCTTTTTTCTTGTCAAACTCCTGTTTGAACTTGTAACTCACGGTCGAACCTTTAACTTCCCAAAGTTATTTGAGTATGCTGTCTTTCCACAACCCACCTAGGATTGCTATA
>NZ_JBYCCV010000493.1:0-930 GCF_057473825.1 Aliterella sp. E5.1 | reverse complement strand
AAAAGCCTTGCCAGCAATTCTGACCTTGAGACTGTTGAATCACAGTCTATTTAATCACAGTCCCTGGGCTGATCGCCGGAGGTCAAGGGTAACCAAAATTTGGCTGAGGCTTGGGGTGTCTCAATACCTGGTCGATGGCACCAGAATTTAACTATTAGCTTCTCCTTCACTGCTGATGCGATCAACGGCCTCTTGAAGTCCTTCTAGCAACTGGTGCTCAGTTTCGGTCAGTCCAATTGAAACTCGCTTGATTGTGAAGTACTGCACAACTCTGCCACACCAGTAGAGTAAGTTTTCCATGGGATCCATTCACTCAGCCTCGTATAGATGTAAATTTCTCGCATCCGGGAGGGCTGACCGATTTGTCACTTGGTTATTACAGGACTTAAATCATCCTGCGACAGTAGATATTCATGACAGTAGGCAAACTTTTCCCCCCGGTTATTAATAGTGTGCCCAGGGCGATCGCAACATCTAATCGGTATTTTTACGGATTTTTCGCCACTAGATCGATGTTTCTTTCCCTACGGTCCTAGTGAATTCCTGGGTTCTCAGCAAGTCTTAGAGTTTCCCTCAGGGAAAAATTATTTTTTAGGCTTAGGTCTCTCCTAAAGTGGGACATGGCAATCATTAACAAGCAAGGGTGAATTCCAAGCTGAAACTTATTCTTGGCGGATGCCTAGTCACAGTTCTTGTGATTGGTGCAACGTCGCTCAATCTTCCAGGGCTTATACAGACTGGATTAATCTGGGTTGACAGTCTTGGCTTTTGGGGGCCAGTTGCCTTTATTGGTGTTTATAATTTAGCAACGATTTTGTTTGTGCCGGGTGTGCTGCTGACCCTGGGGGGAGGGGTTCTGTTTGGGGTTATTTTAGGTTCAATTTATGTTTTTATTGCGACTACTCTGGGGGCAACCTTTGCCTTTTTAAT
>NZ_JBYCCV010000492.1:0-1010 GCF_057473825.1 Aliterella sp. E5.1 | reverse complement strand
CAGGGGCGTAAAGTCAACGCCGGAGCGATTGAGATCCGGGGGCTCCACCTGAATCCCCATACTCAGGCAAGTGGCAATGTACTTTTGCACCTTATCCTGATCGCCACTATTGGCAGTCAACAGAGCTGCCATGTACTCCACCGGATAGTTGGCTTTTAGATAGGCGGTTTGATAGGTGACGTAGCCGTAGGCCGTGGAATGGGACTTGTTAAAGCAATACTCAGCAAACAGGACCATCTGCTCAAATAAATCCTGAGCCACTTTGGATTTAACCCCGTTCTTGGCTGCCCCTTCAATAAAGATCTCCCGGTGCTTTTGCATCTCTGAGACTTTCTTTTTGCCCATGGCTCGGCGAAGCAAATCCGCCTGCCCCAGGGAGTAGCCGGCCATTTCCTGAGCAATCTTCATAATTTGCTCTTGAAACACCATAATCCCGTAGGTTTCATCCAGAATTGGTTCTAGAATTTGATGCTGGTAGTCAATTTTTTCCCGGCCATGTTTGCGGTTGATAAATTTAGGAATCAGGCCCGCATCCAGCGGACCGGGACGATAGAGGGCCAAAATTGAAGAAATATCTTCAAGATTGGAAGGCTTCAAGTCGCGAACTACCTGCCGCATCCCGGAGGACTCTAGCTGAAATATCCCCTCTAACTCCCCACGGGCTAAGAGTTGGAAGGCATTTTGATCCTCCAGGGATAGCTGGTCCGCATCAAGTTCAAAGTTGCGGGTTTGTTTAATTAAATCAACGGTTTTTTGGATCATCGTCAGGTTTTTTAGACCCAAAAAGTCCATTTTTAACAGCCCCAGGGATTCAATATCCTCCATGAAATACTGGGTGATCACGGAGCCATCGTTGTTGCGCTGCAACGGAACACTCTGATCCAAGGATTCGGCAGCAATCACCACACCAGCGGCATGAACCACAAAAGACTTGTTAGTGACCTCAATGAGGATCGCCATATCAAGCACGATGCGTAAGTAGTGCTGTTTATCGTATTTTATCTTAAACC
>NZ_JBYCCV010000491.1:0-868 GCF_057473825.1 Aliterella sp. E5.1 | reverse complement strand
GTTGAATTATCTAAAAACAAGTCTCTTTCGTATTTGCTCATAACCTGTGCTGTGTCACCAACACCACTTAATCTGCCATTTAGTAAATACACAGCGCTTTCGCATATTGTAAGTATTGAGTGCGGATTATGGCTAACAAGTATAAATGACGTTCCCTTTTGGCGTAAGTCGTGAAGCTTTTGAAAGCACTTACCTTTGAAATGACTATCCCCTACTGCCAAAACTTCATCAATAAGTAGTATATCTGGCTCTGTGTGAATCGCACTTGAAAACCCCAGCCTTGCTGCCATGCCTGAGCTATAGGATTGTACAGGAGAATCAATAGCTTCTCCAATTTCTGCAAAAGCTAAAACTTCATCAAATCGTTCATTTATTTCTTTTCTTGATAAACCTAGGATTGACATGTTGGTGTAAACATTTTCCCTCCCAGTTAAGATTGGGTTGAAGCCTGCTCCTAAGGCGATTAATGGTGCTATTCGGCCATTAGTTTCTACATAGCCTTTATCTGGTCTAATTAGTCCAGCGATAATCTTTAATAGAGTTGATTTGCCGCTTCCATTAGGTCCAACTAGGCCTAGCGATTCCCCTCGCCGTAGTTGAAAGCTAACTTTATCTAGTGCCCAAAATTCTTTAGGTCGTAATGTTTCAACTTTTCCTCTAGTGCCGGACAGTTCACTAGCTATGTCTTGGATTCCATAGAATAACGAACGTCTTAGATCCCGGCAAAATCTTTTGGAGACTTCCTTCACTGACAACACTACCTCTTCCGGCTGCGGCTCAGCGATCGCTTGCTTGGTCATACTAATTGTCATTAGGAGCTTAACCTCTCAACCACAAACGGCATTGCCAGGCGGTAAATAAACCACGC
>NZ_JBYCCV010000490.1:0-1050 GCF_057473825.1 Aliterella sp. E5.1 | reverse complement strand
TTCCGATATGCTTAGGTTCGCAAACAGATAGTCGATAAATCTTCCCTGCTGGCTAGAAGACGAAGCTGTTCCTTGACCAAGCGCAAAGGATGACATAGCCACCATGACTACCACCAAGCTTCTATTTACTTTCATTGCTTGACCCCTTTAAATGACCTTCTTTAGAATTTACAGCCAGTTTACATACTACACGAAATAACTCATATGCGGACTTTATGGGTGTTGTGTAATGCAGCACATTAAACGTTTAACGGCTTGTTCTTATGGCTTTTTTCATCCCTATTAACAAACCTGAGTGAAAATTTTTTTGGCCGCTTCTCACTTCAAACTTCTCACGTCTACGTATATGGACGCCCGTTTGCTTGATAGATGATGTTTATAGCACTTCACAATCTGACAATTACCAAATTGCCAAAGGGGTTTCAAACACCCTCGCAAAACGAATATAAAAACGCCCAAAGGTAGTGAATGTATGGGTTACGCTTAAAAGCAAAGCACTCTGAAAGCTACCCCTAAAAATGAAGGGGGTATGGGAGGCCGGGCTTCCGGAAACTAGAATGCTGATACTAGCGGTGCCATCACGGGCCTAAACGCCAAGTAGCACCATAGCGGGAGTGCAGTTCGGTTCCTACTTGCGCGAACCCATTTTATTCTCGCGCGAAAAATCAGACTGCCCCCTTGTTTTAATCTTAAGTACCTAAGCCTCTTCAAATTTTGGCGCTACCATCTGCGCTGGGGTAGAAAACTGATAGGTCTACCAATGACCACCCCTCCCCCTGGTCGAACAGCGCCAAAACCGTAGTACGTGTACCGAACTTTATCGGTCAGTTTTTCCAACCCTGGCGCGATTTTTCTCCGTGCAAAAGGTCTAAAGATTTCGCAGCGCCTCCCAAATAATGAGTCTGTTTTAACCTGCTGATGTATACAGCAACCACGCGGCGGCTAAAACATCACCGAACATTACCCTTATACGAGTCGCCGTTTCATAGCGCCTTCTCTGGAGTTCGGGTATACTATCCTATTGCAATTTATACCTATTTGTCGTATTAT
>NZ_JBYCCV010000489.1:0-991 GCF_057473825.1 Aliterella sp. E5.1 | reverse complement strand
AAACTTGATTAACTTTATCTAACTGTTGAATTCCACTGCGTGTCATATAAAAGTTTAGAAATATAGAAGGAAGTACTGGTACAAATCCAAAAAGGATAATCCCTTTAGTAGTACTCACATCAAAGAAAAACAACGAGATGATTTGGGTTAAAACCGTAAGAGGAATAAATATCCAAGAGTTTTTTACCCAGGCTTTCGAAGTATTTACTTGCCATAAGATACCTACAAAAGATTGAATTACAGTACCAAGGGCCATTAGAACAAGTTCATTACTTAAATGGGAGTATTTATTGCCAAGTACCAATAGTATTTTATCCGGGAATAGTGATACTACACTGATTAAAGCTATCGAAAATAGGCTATATAGTCCAATGACGATATAATACCGTTTCCATAGAAGCCCTGAAGTTTGACAGCGAGAGAAACTAGGTAAAACGATAGTGTGCATTGTTGAACTTATAACGGCAAAAATAACACTCAACCTACTTAAAGCTCCTACTTCTGCAATATTTTGCGAACTCCCAAATATACTAATCAAGAAAATAGTTATTTGCCCTTGAAAACAATAGAAAATACTGTTTGGTGCCTGATGCTTTACAACTCTAAAAATCTCTCTTGTATAATTTTTATTGATGGGCGCATTTGTTTTTATGTTTTTTGTGGCTAGCTTCCTAAGTAGCCATACATTTATCCCCGTTGCAAAAACAGAGATTAAAGCAGCTAAAGAAGCATTTAATTCAAATACAAGGAACGTACACCCTAATAGAGCTAGTCTTGATGCTGCAAATACAAGACCTATGTTTTGTAATTGATAAATTTGTGATTTCATCCGAGGAACAACTACAAGAACTGCCGCAATTAAATATAAATACAGTTCTGAAAGAATAATTATGATTAATAGCAATGCAGGCGCTATTCCAGCCCCATTTTTTACTAACAGCCAAAGTGTAACTGGTGTAACTATTGTTACAACAATTGCCCCCAAATAATG
>NZ_JBYCCV010000488.1:0-1129 GCF_057473825.1 Aliterella sp. E5.1 | reverse complement strand
GTGTGCTCTTCCGATCTGAGCAGCTTCCTTACCAATTTGGCGTAGTTGTGCAGGAGTGGGACGATAGCCCATGACTACAGCGCGGTCAGAAACGGGGTATTCCACTCGTCCAGGCAAGGCTGGTTGCAGCTTGTCTTCTACAAGGATGTTCCGGATGCAGTCTTTGAGCAAGACTTCGGTACGTGGATCGCAGCCACCGAGTTTTTGAAATAGGTCAAGACCGAGGCGAATGTTCTCCAATCTTTCTTTGGGTGAGGGGGGTACTAGCTTTGCGACTGCTGGAGCTTTGTCCCTGCTCATCCACTCATAGACCCATTGAGATACCAGTACGGCAAACTGGGGACTACACCATTGACCGAGGTTGATCGCAATTTGGGGATGTACCCAAGTACCACCGTAACGACCCCGTTTAACCTGCGCTAAGTTTAATATCGGAATTCCGATGTTTAAACTTAGCGCTTCTAGAAAGGCTTTTGTGGTTTGATTTTCCAGGTAGTGGGCTAATTGCTTGCCACAGGCTTGGCACATTGCAGTTGCGTTGATGTACCCATCAATCGCTCGTTGCCCAATATTGACTTCATTGACGTTGTGGGTAATTAAACTCATCTATCTACCCCTTAAAACAGTGAGGCAAAGAAGATGATTACCCTGATTAAAGGATTTGAGCCAAATCAAAAGTTCATCAATATGCTTATGGGGGATATTTTGGCTTTGGTTATTATGAGCCAATTTCGACTCGATTAATACAGAATCGGGTACGATTGTCATTGCCATGACCTATATAGTTTAATGCTTGCGGTTATTGATAAGAGCGATCGCGTGACTCGTGGTAGGGAAGCGCGGTCGCTTTTAAGTTTAAAAACAGTTGTTGGTCATTCTTTGGAAGGGCGACCTCGACGTTTGGAACCACCTTGCAGATACTTTTGCTGAGACTCTTTATGAGCTTGCTCTAAGTCTTCGGCATTGCATTGGTAGAGCCTGATCAATTCCATAAATTGGTCAAGTCTTAGCTTAGGTATAGTCCGCCCAGCTTCCCAATTATTAATACTGGAAACGGAAATCTCTAACTGTGACGCTACATCAGCAGGTGAGAGCTTAACCCGTTCCCGCAATTGTTTCATATCCATCT
>NZ_JBYCCV010000487.1:0-1132 GCF_057473825.1 Aliterella sp. E5.1 | reverse complement strand
ATGTAAGATCCTCGTTAAGAACTTTGAGCGCACCTTGACCAATGCCACCACGAAGCTCAATCTCTGCTTCGTCAGGTTAATGATTAAGCGACTTGCCGCCTTTTAGAGATGTCAAATGGGTTCTATATGACAGCGAAATCGGAGCGGTTCTTCTGTACCAATTTGCCAAATGCTACCATTGCATTCAGGACAGCTATAAGTTGTCCGAGTCCCAATTTGCTCTACATTCTCCAAAAACTCCTTTGTATTCATTGTCTGTTCGGTAATATTTGATTCAATTTCTATCTCTTTAGTCACTGGGTATGATTCATCTTCGGCGGCGGAAACACTTGTTAAACGCACCAAAAGGTCTGGGATTTCTGCAAGGGGAAGGCAGTGATCTACCTTGACATACCGCAGTGCGCTTTTTGCCATACTTGGGTATTCTGCTTCATTTGGGTCTTGAACTATGGCGACTCCGCCCCGTTTTTTGACTGCCTGTAACCCTACAGTCCCATCGTCTAAATAGCCAGTGAGAATTACACCCACAACCCTTGAGCCATAAGTGCGAGCTGCGGAACGAAATAACGCATCGATCGCGGGTCTAAATCGATTCTCTTGCGGTCCACGCACCACACGGATAAACCCACGATTGACCAACAAATGATAATCGGGTGGAGCAACATAAATTCGCCCTGTTTGGATTTTTTCTCCGTCTGTTGGGTGAGACGCAGGTAAAGAGCCGACATCTTCAAGAATCTGAGGCAGAATACTCGGCTTATCTGCGGCGAGATGCTGAACAACGAATAATACAGCATCGATTTGGGTAGGTAAACCGCTAACGATCGCACTCAATGCTCTGAGTCCACCTGCCGAAGTCCCGATAACGATGATGTCGTGTCCTGGCATAAATTCCTTTGATAATTCACTTATAGTTGTGCTTCGCCAATTCTATCTCTGCTAGTACAAGTCTACTTGACTCATAACCGACACAGCGTTGCATAAAAAAGGGATGGAATGAATAAGGGAGAAATGGAATGTCAACATTGCACCTCAACTTATGTGACCAAGAATGGTCATCGTCGCGGGAAACAGAACTATCATTGTCAATCTTGTAGTCGTCAGTTTGTTGACTCTTACTCAGTCAGGGGCT
>NZ_JBYCCV010000486.1:0-1139 GCF_057473825.1 Aliterella sp. E5.1 | reverse complement strand
GATCTTGATGATCATAGATCAGACCGTCTTGGTTGAGTTTGTAGGTGGACTGGCCATTAAATAAAATCTGGGCTTTCCAAGGCACCCGTAGGATTCCTCGTACCGTCCAGTCAGCCAAAATCGTATCCTCAGCTTCCTGATAGAGATCATGAAGATCAAAGGTGAGTTGAGTAAAAAATAGCTGGCCGTGAAAACGTAGGGTCCAGAAGATAATTCGGTAATTGAATTTGCCCTTGAACCGATTAACCGGGTCTTGGAAGTCAATATCCTGCGAGTAAATATCGTAGGAGAGATCTTGCTCAAACAAATAAGGCAATTCTATTTTGAGCATATTCATGGCCTGCTTTACCCGTGATTGATAGTCAGGGTGCAGGGTTGAAGGGTGATTTTGCCCAACCATTTTTAGTGTCCTAGCGCCTATAACCTTCTCGCAAAATTCTTCTGGCAAAATCTATGAAAAAACGGGCTAGTCACAATGGACTAACCCGCTAGTTTGGGAACGCGACAATAAACTAGTTGTGCATAACCAGCTTGACATTGGCATTTTGCAGACCGGGCCGCTTAACTTCAGCCAAGGTCTTGTTAATGGCATATTTTTGATTGATTGAGTTGATTAGCTCTGTTTGGTTGTGCTTTTTGGCAACGCCCCAGAGATCAGCAATCAAATCAAAAGAACCATCAGAATTGCGAGACCAACCGAGGTCGTATTCGCCTTCGAGAACGGCAACCAAATCAGCGCGAACCCGCTGACCATTGTAGCCACGGACATCGGCATCTGACTTGACGCTGATACCCAAGTCGCGCAGAGAAGCCTTAAGAATTTCAGCTTCTGAGATCTTGGTGCGGAGAGTGCTAAAGTGAGACATTCAGAGTTTCCTCCATTAAGAATTTGAGAAAAACAACGTTTGTTTGAACTTACTGGAACCGCAGGTTTTGCTAAGCAAGGGTCTGCGGAATCATCGGACAACTAGCATTTTGCTAGCCTTTCCTCCTGTTGGGAGCAGGAGAAAGCTTTTAGAACTCAAGTCGCTGATATTCTGCGACTGAGGCGGCAGCAGGCCGAGCCCTTTGTCTAGCCCAATCGCGCAGGGCGGTGACTTGCTCGGACATGGTCTTGGAGAGCGGCAATGTCGCTCTAC
>NZ_JBYCCV010000485.1:0-1142 GCF_057473825.1 Aliterella sp. E5.1 | reverse complement strand
GTTCAGCGTACCGATATAGCTGAGATTGACAGGTAACAATGCCAGAATACAAGGGGAGATACTTGCAATCAAACCACCGATAAATGCCAACGGCAATAATACTAATGGATTGGCGGTATCCTGCGTGTTAAACCATTGTTGATAGCGATTTTCGACGATCGACACCAATTGTTCGATCGAATGGCTGAGAATCGGCCCCAACGTCAGCACTGCAATGAGTGCGAGTAATCCCAGCCCGCCATAAAATAACCATTTCTGAGATATTTTAGAACATGCAGGCAGATTTGGTTCAGTGTCAGACTGAGGGATGTGTTTCATAGCATTGTGCAGAGGAAATTTCGGTGATTGAGGCTATCAAAACCAAACTAGATAAACAGAGTAATCCAAGCAAAAAATGCGATCACTTGTGTATAAACAATCCAGATGAGCAGGGTGTTCGAGTATTAACAACGATGAACAGTTGATTCAAAAAGCTGTCATTGTGCCGAAATCTCGGCACAATTATCATCTGCCTATTTTTTCGCCAAAGCAGTGTTCAGGACGCTGCTGTAGTCAGCTTTGTTAGCATTGTTTCTGAACGATGTGAGGATATTTCCCGTCGCCGGATCGACGATTGCGATCGTTCCTGTACTAGCTTTATTAGCAGTAAAAAACTTACTTAGACCCAATTTTTTAGCCGTTGCTTCTGCCTGTTTGGTCGTGCTGCGATCGCTGACATCTAGGACGATAAAGCTCACCTTGCCAGCATATTCCTGCTTTAATTGTGATAGGGTAGGTGCGATATTCTTACAAGCAGGACACCAGCTAGCATAAATATCGACTATTACTGGTTTGCCTTGTAGCGATTTAGCTAGCGGACCACCAACAGAGGCTTGAGCGGAATTTTTCCCGGCACGGGGGTTCTTTTTCGCAGCACAAGGATTCTTCTTGCCAGCACAAGGATTTCCCTGTGCGACTTTAGTGATTGACGCGCGAGCTTCAGGTGCGGAAATACTCGCCGAGGTGGTTGCTACCATCGATACTGCGAACACCAGGCTGCTCAAACAAATTTTCAGTAAGAAGTTGCTAGATTTAGTCATAAAAGTCGTCTCGGATCGAGAAGTTGAAAGGGAGTAATTACGGAGTACCAGATCGGAAGAGCA
>NZ_JBYCCV010000484.1:0-1001 GCF_057473825.1 Aliterella sp. E5.1 | reverse complement strand
CCACTGGGTCACAGTCCGCTCTACAGAAAACAACTTCTCCGGCGGCACATTGCCCTGAAATGGCTGGGACAGGCGGGTATCAGTGGTGCCGGGATGAAGCATGACCACCAGGGTTTGAGGACTTTTGCGGTTGTATTCAATCGCCAAGGTGCGCATGAACATATTCAGCGCTGCTTTTGAGGCCCGGTAACCATACCAACCCCCCAACTGGTTGTCGCCAATACTGCCAACTTTGGCAGAGATGCTGGCAAACACACTGCGATCGCGATGCTTAAGCAGGGGTAGCAAATGCTTAGCCAGCAGAATCGCTCCAATACTATTGACCTGAAAGTAACGCAGCAAATGGTCAGAATCGATTTGCCGTAAGCTTTTCTCTGGTTGAATGTTGCCCTGATGGAGAAAGCCAACACAGTAGAGCACCAGGTGAAGTTTAGTCATTTGCTCCTGAATCTGAGCGACTCCCTGGGCAATTTGCACCTCATGGGTGATATCCATGGGGATTAACCGCAGCCGGTTGGGGTGTTCCCTGAAAAGCGTCCCTAGGGTCAGGCTCTGACCTCGATGGGTCGCAAAGATAGCGCCAACCGAATCATCTTGCAAAAGGTATCGAACAAATCCGAGCCCGAGTCCATGACTGGCCCCAATGACTAGGGCATTTATTGGTTCAATCCCAAACACAATTATGCCTCTGCAACTTCAACTAACTTTCAATTTTCAACAATATTCTCTTAATAGAAGCTTAGAACAATCTTTGCCGCTGCGCTTGTCTATCCCTCGGCAACTTGACTGGAGTAGTTCCAAAACCTTTGTTTTGAATTAGATTGAAAGATAATTCTCCCCACGGAACTGAAACTGCTATGCAGGCAGAGTATCAACAGCGACGGCAGCGACTGATGGGAAAACTCGGGCACGGCACCGGGATTTTTCGTAGTGCCCCTCCAGCGGTAATGCATCACGACGTTGATTATAACTTTCGCCAAGACAGTGACTTTTTTTATCTG
>NZ_JBYCCV010000483.1:0-1040 GCF_057473825.1 Aliterella sp. E5.1 | reverse complement strand
CTCCGCGATCTCCCCTCCTTCCCTCCCCGACGCTCTTCCGATCTGTCCGCACCAGCTGACTGCCCAGGCAGGTCACCTCACGGCCGACCTCGCGCACGGCGCCGAGGCCGAGGTTGGCGAGACCCGGATCGAGCCCGACGACGGTTAATGCACTACTTTCCTTGTGGGTACGGCTACCTAGCATTTGGCATGTTGTCCTGGTTTACTACAGACAGTTCCTAGATATTTCAGGCTGAGAGGTTTGTTTGGTTGAGAACCCAGGTTTGAGAAAGCGTCTGCAGTAGTTACAATTTTAGGAATCCAAA
This sequence comes from Aliterella sp. E5.1, assembly GCF_057473825.1. Classification (NCBI taxonomy): domain Bacteria; kingdom Bacillati; phylum Cyanobacteriota; class Cyanophyceae; order Chroococcidiopsidales; family Aliterellaceae; genus Aliterella; species Aliterella sp. E5.1. The sequence continues at coordinate 735 of NZ_JBYCCV010000483.1, read as the reverse complement.
CCCCAAGACGATTTTTGTTTTCGTGAGGTAATTCTGGAGTTGCTACGAAATAGCCTTGTAGAGCTGTCTCACCCTGCACCTCAAATACGATTGGTTGACTTGGCTGAGCCAGCTCAGCAGCGACTTCTCTTTCAATTTTGGTAAAGGATGACTGGAAAGATAATCTCTTTTGGTTTTGCAAGTTGCTCACGAATTTTTGCTGCTTGAGCCGTTCTTATCCATTGGTATCCTGCCAGATGAAAGAGCGACATGTAAGCAAAATGTAGATAGGTCAAAGTCGCGGTTCTTTTATTGAACTTACCCTTATAAGACAAAGTAACTTTTTTCTGTAAAATCTCTCCTGTATCAAACAGCCGTCGATTTTCAGCAAGAGTTAGCGGGTTGGAATGTTTGTCGCTAATTTCGGTTATTAGAGTGGGTTGACCGTCAATCTCTCTAAAAGAGTAGAAGCCGCCGATATGACCTTTAACCCCTTCTGTTTTCTCCGTAAACGGCAGTTTATCCGAGTTCAAGTAGTCAACCCGAGCTTTTTCATGTTTCTCTATCCGCGAGCCGATCTTAGAGTTACATTTGCAGCAAGCTAGTGTAAAAATACGGCCTCCTAGAGACTCAGGCCATAGATGAGCCCTGTTCAACCCAGCTAGAGAGTCGAAGATTTGCAAACAGAGTGGACAGACGAAACCATTGGATGAGTTTGGGTAAAACTCATCTGCCGCCTTGGTGAAGAAATCGAAT
>NZ_JBYCCV010000482.1:0-1031 GCF_057473825.1 Aliterella sp. E5.1 | reverse complement strand
CATCCGGCCTCAAGTAGGGGGCGAGTAATTTTAAGGGTTTAATAACCGCTTAGGCAAGGGGATGGAAAGATTTAGGGAACGACTAAAACCGGGCAAGGAGAAAGGTTAATTACCCGATTGCTGACACTTTCGGTCGCACCTTCTTCCATTAAGCCAATGCCGCGACAACCCATAACGATCAAGTCAACTCCAAGCTCGTCCGCGACATCACAAATTGTAAATGCCGGTTTGCCCTGGCGGTGAAGGGTTTCGGCTTGAACTCCCCACTCAGAGAAAATCTTCTTAGCGCTCTCTAAGAGTTGATCGATGCTAGCAGGAGGGGCCTGACTAACTTCTTCGTCTCCAACTGCCACCTCTTGTACTGAGAGAATAATCAAACGGCTTTGGCAAGATTTGACCAAATTTGACACTGTCTCGGCAGCTTCTTGGGAATCTCGGCTTTGATCAATTGGAAACAGAACAGTCTTAAACATTGCGCTTACGCTCCAGGGGCACGGACTCCGGTAAAATTATGGACGGCACTGCCAACTTAAATTTTGAAAACGGACTCAGTTGAATTCGTGGTTGAAAGCAAGGCTTGAGCAGCTAGGCAACAGTACAGACGCAGTTAGGAGATATTATTGTGCCCAAAAAGACTTTAGCAAATTTATCGTCCGCTGACTTATCCGGTAAGCGGGTCTTAGTTCGGGCAGATTTAAATGTCCCCTTAGACGATCAACAACAAATTACAGACGACACCCGGATTCGGGCGGCTCTCCCCACCATTCAGGATCTGACCTCCAAAGGGGCGAGCGTAATTCTTTGTAGCCATCTGGGGCGGCCTAAGGGGGTTGATGAGAGTTTGCGCCTGACCTCTGTTGCCGATCGGCTCTCGAAACTTTTGGGTCAGCCAGTTATCAAGTGTGATGACTGTATTGGGGATCAAGTTGCCAGTCAACTGAGTGACCTACAAGCTGGGCAAGTTGCCTTGCTCGAAAATGTCCGCTTTCACCCGGAGGAAGAAAAGAACGAGCCTGAGTTTGCCAAACAAC
>NZ_JBYCCV010000481.1:0-1080 GCF_057473825.1 Aliterella sp. E5.1 | reverse complement strand
GATTGCATTCTTTTTCTACTAGCCGCAAGCTATTAGCATCTCGAACCAAAATTGTATCAAAAGCTTTTAGTAATTTCTGAAAATTACGCTATAAAATTTGTTATCAATTTGGTATAACTAATGAGTGGATTTACCCCTCGACTCCGAGCTATGGAAAGCATTTGGGAGTTCATACAAAGAAATACGAGTAGATAAAGCATATATCAAAGTCAGAGGTGATAACTAAGTCAAATTATTTGTTAAGTATATCTAACTGTATCTCCATCAATTGCCGATCCAAATATCTCGCGCATCCCGATAAAACTCCCCTTGCCCGTCCCACTGATAAGGCGTAGGGGAATGCAGCAGTCCTAACCAAACTTCCACCAGGGTCATACCTAATGCCTGCTGCAATTGCCAAAGGGAAACTCTTGCCCCCTGGTGTTGCTGTATCCAGTGAGCGATCGCATTCTGCCACTGAGGAATATCCTCTTGTTCCGCCAACCCTTTCAATTCCTTTTTCATTTGCGCCCTGGCTTTCCTTGCCAAAGCCCTAGCTTCGGTGCGATCTATTACCGATACTACCGACCCAGAGCTAGGACTAGGCTCATTATCAATAGCAAATTCTTCCATCAAGTCTGATAAATCGAGCGACATTGATTGGCGCATCAATCCAGAGAGAAAATCATCATCTAAAACGGGACCATTGCTATTATCTGTAGCTTCCAGACTATCTAAAATACCATTAGCTCGTTTAACGTAGACTTCAACAATCTGGGAAATAGCTTCCGCCGCGACGTGGAGTTGTTGGCTATTCTCCAGAGGAGCGATCGCACTTTCCAAGTCGTGCCAAAGTTGCTGAAAATTTGCCACATCTGGTTTATTAAGCGCAGACTTCAAATCGCCCCATAAGTCTAGTTCTAGCTGGGTATACGTAGGCATCAGCGTTCTTCTGGGTTAATCTATGGATATCTAATCCCCTTTCGTTCACCATCTCCATTACTTGGCGATATGAAAGCGGATAACTGAGATACCAACCCAGAACTATGATGATTTCGGACTGATAATGCCGCCACTTGAAGGGGGATTTATAATTCATCA
>NZ_JBYCCV010000480.1:0-1148 GCF_057473825.1 Aliterella sp. E5.1 | reverse complement strand
ATACCATTTTCTTAAATACCTGCCACAGATAAGGAGTCAAGAATGTATGCCCATCCTGTCAATGATGTGATGACATCAAGTTCCAAATTGTTCAACAGTTCACTCACTCGCTCCTGCAAGTGTTGGAGGTCTTTAAAAACCTGCCATCTCAATTGCCCTTTGAGGTGTTCCCATAGCCTTTCTATAGGGTTCAACTCAGGACTATGAGCAGGTTGAAACAACAGCACAATATTAGGTGGTAGCTTTAGTTTCTTTGCTGTGTGCAATGGTCCATTATCCAACTGGATGATGTGTAAATCTTCTGGATATGCGCGGGCGAATTTTTGCAGATACACTTGAAAACAAGCGCTATCCATGTGAGAGAATTCCCAGAAAAAGTTTTCTCCACTCTTGGGTTCCACTAACCCATATAAGTAGTATCCCTCTGATTGCCATTGCACTAAACCCACTGGTTTGACTCCTGTTGCGGTAATTTTTCTACCGGGAATTGTGCGTAGGTCAAATCGACTTTCATCCTGACACCAATAACGCACGGATGCGGGTTTCTCGGCTCCAGGTTGATTACTGTAGTAGTTTTTGAGCAGCTCCAAGTCTACAGACAAGTTTTTTTAAATGCTTCAGCTTTGATGGGATTATGCCCCAAACTTTTCGGTCTTGGTCGCTTGAGTTTAGCTTTGAGTTTATAGTGTACTGTCCGATGCACAATTTTATAGGACACGCTTACCCCTAATGTCTTCTCCAACCACTCTTGAATTTCCCCATAGCTATGAAAGCCTTCAGGTTCCTGCAAACGTTTACTTAAGGCTTGAATAGCCCACTGGGGAATTTCCGGTTTTCGACCTGACCTTACTTGCTGCTCTAGCAGTTCGCTTACGCCTCCTTGACGATACCGACGTAACCATCGTTGACAGGTAGTGCGGTTACGCCCTAGGTGCAGGGCAAGCTCTTGAATAGTTTTCACTTTCCTAAGTTTTAGCAGATAGAGAGCTTGCACTCGTTCCTTACCAAAGGCGGTTTTCTGCTGACCCAGCAGGGTTTTTAGTTCGGACTTTGTCTCAGTAATCTTGAGCTTGAATACCCCAGCCATACCTCTATTTTGAACACTTCAAATACCAGTTTATCTGCGGCAGCTTAAAAAGAAAATGGTA
>NZ_JBYCCV010000479.1:0-1152 GCF_057473825.1 Aliterella sp. E5.1 | reverse complement strand
TCACGTATTTCTTCTCGGCTGGCAAAATGGGTCAGTATGCTTGCATCAATTGTCTGACTCATTAACTCTGTTTCTACTTGCTTTACTTTACCCTAGCCTACGCTATATTTTTTATGCGGTTGCCCTACCCCAAGGAGTAACCGACGACCAAGCAATCATGTTATCTGATATTTTTCCCACTGCTTATTTTGGGGCAGAAATTGCCGAGATTTCGCCTGGTGATACAGTAGCAGTGTTTGGTTGTGGTCCGGTGGGAATGTTTGCGATCGCCAGCGCTCAATTATTGGGGGCGGGGCGGATTTTAGCCGTAGATACCATTGCTTCTCGTCTAGAGATGGCAAGAGACTTAGGGGCGGAAGTGATTGATTTTAATGCCGAAGATCCTGTAGAGACGATTCAAAGTTTGACTAATGGTATTGGTGTCGATCGCGCGCTCGATGCAGTTGGTGTTGATTCAACTCAACCCCATCAAGGCCCCGCCGCCGAAAAAGCACAAAAGCAAGCAAAAGAATTTCAACAAGAAGTTCAGCAAGTTGCGCCAGAAACTAACCCCAATAATGGCAACTGGAACCCTGGGGATGAACCTTCACAAGCGATAACTTGGGCAGTCCAAGGTTTAGCCAAAGCTGGAACTTTGTCAATTATTGGCGTGTATCCGCCAACTCATCGTTTCTTCCCCCTAGGTATGGCGATGAACAAAAATCTCACGATTAATATGGGAAATTGCAACCACCGCAAATATATTCCCACGCTTGTAAATTTGGTCGAAACTGGCGCTGTCGATCCTGAAAAAATCCTGACGCAACGTGAACCTCTTACCTCTGCGATTGAGGCTTACAAAGCTTTTGACAAAAGACAACCGGGCTGGATCAAAGTCGAACTCGACCCTAAAAAATAGTAACTAAACAGGAGATCTATAGAACCCATTTGACATCTTTCCCTGGAAGGAAGTAACGTTAAGGCAAAAACATAATGCAGATGCCATGCCGTACCAGAGCAGCCTCACCGACGAAGAGTGGAAAATAATAGAACCTTTACTACCTAAGATCCTACCGCCGAAGAAGCAAACAAGACCTTCTAACTGGAGCAAGCGCGAAATCTTGGATGGCATCTTTTATCAACTGAAAAATGGTTGTAACTGGCAAGACTTGC
>NZ_JBYCCV010000478.1:0-1129 GCF_057473825.1 Aliterella sp. E5.1 | reverse complement strand
TAGGAGGTTCCAAAAAGACCAGCCCCACCTACAACGCCTGGGCGCGACTGTGAGAGGCTGGAGAGGATAATAGGTTGCCATTGTGAAAAAGTGGTGAAGCCAGAGGTGCAGCCGGAAAATGAAATGTGCAACCTCACCAGCTAATTCTGCGATTCTTGGGTCCCGGTAGAGATTTATTGCGCTGCATCACTACCTTCCTAAATTCATTCACTTACCAGTGATATTTTTTAACTCCCCAGGTGACACCACTGGGATTCCTGCCCTCGGAAATCCAGATTTATCACGAGTTACGATCGCATCTACCCTGTGTGCTAGTCCACAAGCGCACTGCACTGCATCCTCAAAATCTTGAAAATTCAATATGATTGCCCCTTCCAGTATGTTTCGATCAACTGCACAAATCTGTAGGTCTGTCAGAAGTTGGACAATTGCATCTTGAGCCACTATTGCACCTGCTGCCTTTCGGATAATGTAGTAGATGTTGGTAATCGTTGTTGCAGCGATCAAACCTTCGACTTCACCAGCATCAATTTTCTCAAATAGGCTTGCAGCATCCTCTACGAATGGCTGCCGCTCTTGCAAAAAATCAAGAACGATATTCGTGTCAATCAAAACCCGCATTATTGGTACTTCTGAGTCAGATAAGTTGCATAATCTGCTGGCATCTCTTCGCCACCCAAGCTCCCTGGGGCCTTCGCAATTCCTCGCAACCGAGACAAGTCAGCCTTGTTAAGCCCTAGGTGGGTTTCCTGTTGTAGGGACTCCAGCAGGGTGTGGACTAACTGCCAGCGATCGCTAATTGATAATTGCAATGCCTGTTTCTGTAAGTCTGGCAACGTCATCAGCCTTCTCCTGTCGGAAGCATCTTACTTTAAAGTAATACATAGTAACTATGCGGAATAATGGATGATGCCCGACCCAGAAACCATTAAGCTAGACCAATACTTAAAGCTAGTCGGCGCTGTCCAGTCTGGGGGTCAAGCCAAAGGGCTTATCCAAGACGGCCATGTTGAAGTCAACCAAACCGTAGAGACTCGCCGGGGCCGCAAGCTCGTCTCTGGCGATATTGTCACCGTCGCCGAAGAAACCTATACCGTTGAGCTGACCCAAACCGATAGTTTACCCTAGC
>NZ_JBYCCV010000477.1:0-1157 GCF_057473825.1 Aliterella sp. E5.1 | reverse complement strand
CACTATCAGAATTTCAGGGTCGCCCAGATGTTCATTTAGACTTACAAGAAAAAATGTATAGTCGATATCATGTAATAGATTGGGAATTTTATTTCCTACAATCTTCTGTTCTGCAATCCTTATTATCCCTCTCCTAAGAAACAATTTGAGTGGAGGATGTAGCAACAAGCTCAAATCCTAATGTTTGAGCCTTTTTCTGAAGACGTTTGAGAATTTGTTCTTGGTAGCGTTGTTCGTAGTAATTGATGCCTGGGTCATCATAAGTTCCCCCATTTCTCCAGAGTCGATAAAAGAGGCGAGCTAACTTATGAGCAGTGGCTGTAATTGCTTTCGGTGTTCCCAAACGAGTTCGCAGACGTCGATAAAACGCACCGAGGGCAGAGCGGGTTTTACCGGCGGCTAGCGCCGCCATACGGAAAGCGTTCGCAGCGCGATTAACGACCCGTCGAGTTCGGGAGTTTTTCACCTTACCGCCTGTAATACAACTGCCTGGGCACAATCCGAGCCAAGACGTAAAATGTTTGACTGTTGGGAAGCGGCTGGCATCCAGCCCAACCTCTGACAAGATAGTCTGTACCGTCAAGGCTCCCATGCCATCAATTTCAGTAAAGTCAACGCCACTGATGCGCTGAAGATGGGTTTGCAGGTCAAAAGCAGGCTGATTATCTTGAGGTTTACGACGGGGAGAACCCGGAATTGGCAGGGCAATCTCTGAGGTAACGTTGAATTTGGATAAACACTGCTCGATTTGAGTGTCACAGGCAGCAATCTGAACTTGATAAGCATCATAGAGTGCTAATTCTTGTTGCAAAATGAAAATATGCTCTTGGCGATAATTGCCCTGTAATGCTTGAGCAATTTCCGTCTCACTCCGGCGACTCCGAGGATGTCGTAGAGTTGCTAATGTTTGTGGGTCATGCTCTCCAGCAACAATGGCCCGAATAATCGCCATACCTGTTGCCCCTGTAATGTCACTGACGACTTGATGCAACTGTACATTTATTTCGGTAAGTGCCTTCTGTATCCGTTGTATATGCACACAGGCACTTCGCACTAGATTATCTCTTTGCCGAATATAGCTTCGGAGGACACAAATCTGGTCTTGAGGGCGAAAGGACGCTGATAGCAGTCCGTAGCTGTGCAACTGCTGTATCCAT
>NZ_JBYCCV010000476.1:0-1158 GCF_057473825.1 Aliterella sp. E5.1 | reverse complement strand
TTACTTCAATTGGATTTGGCAGCATAGTCGGTTCAAGTCCACTGCCGCACAACGAGCAGGATTAACCTCTCGACCATGGACTTGGAATGATATCGTGACCTATCCCACAATAATCTGACGCACTACCGTGTTTCCTATCACTTCATTGCAGTTTGGCTTTGAGCGACTCATCAGTAAGATGAATCGGTTTGTGTGTCCCGTCGTGCATCAGCTCAACTTCCAATTTAGATTTTCTTCTGCTTAGAGTGATAAAAGAGGGGTAAGTCTGATAGCTACCGTCGTCAGGCTGCTACCGAGCGCTTGAACAATTCTCTATCATCCTAATCGCTCTATTTTTTTGTTTCTATTCGCAAGCGATCTGTACTTGTCGTTTCGATCTGAACTTCCTTTTCGCGTCAACTACCCGACAATAATCTGTCACGACACGCAAAACACTTGACATTTAATAATCTCGCATAAGTACAGACTTCGCACTGCTCCCCAGTCTTTGGTTCCCATTGTTCATCGGTACGTAATCGCCAAGCTAATTCACTAATAACAGTCTCCACTTGTTGTTTGTGTTCGCAACTTGCCTCAAAAACAATCTTTTCGCCTGTCCGCAAGTAAAGTAAGCTCAACTGCTGCAAGCAGGATTGGTATCTTTGCTCCAGGGCAATGTAGTACAGACCAATTTGTAAGTCAATTTCATCGGGCTTTGGCAATTTGACTTCTTTAGTTGATTTATAGTCGATTAGTTCTAACCCGTCTCCCAGAAAATCTAGGCGGTCGTAGCGCCCAGAGATTTTGAACTCTAAGTCGTTAACTAACAAGCGTCCTTTGATCCGACCTTCTACTGCTAAAGGTCGAGCGATTGCAGTTTCACCCGCAATGAATTGGTGATAATAGTTTTCTAGAATCTCCTGTCCTTCCTCAGATTGAGCCGGACTGAGGTTCGTAGAACATCGCTGCCAGCAATAAGAAATCCAGTCAATGGGCGGTAGTGGATCGAGGTAGTGCCAATCGCGGTAGGTTTGGGCAAGGGCTTGATGTAAGGCTGTACCAAGCTTGGCATTACCAAAGAATCCAGGAGCTTTCAAACCCAACTCGTAACGGAAATAGTAGGCTTGTGGACAACGATGGTAAGTTTGGAGTTTGGTGGCGGAAATTTGGTAAGCCATT
>NZ_JBYCCV010000475.1:0-1082 GCF_057473825.1 Aliterella sp. E5.1 | reverse complement strand
ATAGGCTCACCAATATGGGCGATCTGGCAATGTTACAAGTTACAGTGTCACGATTAAGAAATCTCTGGCCTGAGGCAGCAATTCAGATTTTTACAAGTAGACCTGACTTGTTAGAAAAGTATTGCCCAGAAGCAATTCCATTAATACCAGCTCACTCAAATATGAAGTTTTCTATCTTATCAGCTTATTTAGAAAAAGCTTTAAAGAGCAAAAGGGCTGTGGAAATAGCATCAAAACTTGAATGGAAACTACATAAAAAGCTACCATACATTACGCAGGCTATACTTCAACGAAAAGTACAAAGACTATCTAGGTATAGCGGTAACTTCAAGGAATTAATCAGACTAATTGAAGATGCAGATTTAGTTATTGCATCTGGTGGAGGGTATATTACAGATTGTTTTCAAAGTAAAGCTGCGAATACATTAGAAATCCTTAACTTGGCTACCTGGCTTAATAAGCCAACAGTCATATTAGGTCAGGGAATTGGTCCCCTCCAGAACTCTGACTTGAAACATAAAGCCAAGATAGTGCTGCCACGGTTAGATTTAATAACACTACGAGAGAGTAAGGCTAGTCTACCTTTACTAAATTCATTAGGGGTGTCAAATCAATCAACCATAACAACAGGGGATGATGCTATTGAATTGGTATATACAGCTCGTACACCAACACTGGGGAGCGGGATTGGAATTAATCTGCGAATAACAGGTTATTCAAACATAGGTAATGAACAAGATGTAATCGAAAAGTTACGTTTAACAATACAGGAGTTTGCTAGAGAAAAAGATGCTGCTCTAGTTCCAATCCCAATAGCAAACCGGCCGACAGAAAATGACCCAGAATCAATCAGAAAGCTCTTAAAGAATTATGATGACAGCTCAGATGGAGGTCAAGCTCTTGATACCCCACTCAAGGTTATTAAAGAAATAAGGCATTGTCGCATATTCGTTACAGCAAGCTATCATGCGGGAGTCTTTGCCATGTCGCAAGGAGTGCCAGCAATTTGTCTTGCCAAGTCTGAATACTACGTGAATAAGTTTACTGGGTTAGCTGAGCAGTTTGGCAATGGATGTGAACTC
>NZ_JBYCCV010000474.1:0-1162 GCF_057473825.1 Aliterella sp. E5.1 | reverse complement strand
CTATAGTAGCAAAGTTAGCTGGAAAGAGGTGTAAGCTAGGAAAAAGAAAATACTGAGGTTACTCAACATCAATGGCGCGAAACCAACCACAACCGCAAGCAGACCGAGAAGAAGTTCTGGAGTGTGTGCAGCAGAATTGTCCCCACTGTAACAAGCTAATGTGGAACAAGTACGACAACTACCGCACCGTGAGAACACTATCGGGGGTAGTCCGACTACGACTAAAGATCCGTCGCTGCTATAACTGTGAATGTGAGAATTTTGGCTGCGTCTACCGACCAGAAGCAGAAGGGAGATGGGCATTACCGCAGCATGAATTTGGTTTGGACGTGATGGCACTAGCAGGAGCGTTGCGTTATCAAGAACATCGTAGTGTGCCGGAAATTCATCAGCAGTTGCGGCAACAAGGAATCTGTGTAGGTCAACGAAGTGTGAGCCATCTACTAGAGCGGTATGACGAATTATTGGCTATCAGCTTAAGCAACAAGCAAAGATTACAAGAAATTGTGCGTGGTCATAAGCAGGTAATTCTAGCAATTGATGCTATGCAACCAGACGTGGGACATGAAGTGTTATGGGTAATCAGGGAATGTCTGTCTGGAGAAATCCTGCTGGCAAGAACCTTATTGTCTGCTAAGAGCGAAGACTTAGCTGTGCTGCTGATGGAAGTGAAGCAAGCTCTAGTTGTGCCGATTGTGGGAGTAGTGAGTGATGGTCAGCAGTCAATTCGTAAAGCCGTGGAAACAGCTTTGCCTGGAGTGGCTCATGGTCTATGTCATTTTCACTATTTACGGGAAGTTGCCAAACCAATTTATGCCGCCGACCGCCATGCAAAAAAGGAACTCAAAAAGCAGGTGCGAGGAGTCCGAGCGATTGAACGCAGTGTAGCTAACAGTGATGACCCGATATCTGAAACTGTTCGCGGTTATTGTTTGGCAGTCCGCAGCGCTGTTACTGATGACGGTCGTCCACCTCTAGAAGCTTCGGGATTAAAACTACGCTCACGATTGACACTTATTGAGCAATAGCTGTGAACGGGTGGCTCAAAAGGGGGATTAACTGTCCCCTTATTCAAGTTGAAACAGTTGCTTTCTAGGGGGCTAGAGCAAACTGAGGCAATGTGGACACCGATTACCCTCGCTTATAATTGGGTTCACCATGC
>NZ_JBYCCV010000473.1:0-968 GCF_057473825.1 Aliterella sp. E5.1 | reverse complement strand
ACACACCTAAAGAAGCTTTACCGCAACCTCAAACTTTTCAGGTGGCTTAGGCGTATCCCTTGAAGGCAGGCTGGTAATCGAATCAAAGAGATTTGTCAGATATTTAATCTTTGGCACAAGCTTTCGATTTCGGATTTACTCAAAGGTGGATGGTCTTCAAAGTATCAACAAATTTCAAACAGCGGCAGCGCATCGTCTAAATTAGCCTGGAGATAAATTAGCGGCATCACCCGGCTGTCTCAAGTGCATTGACAATCTTTTGATGTGCAACTTCAGGGCTATCATTCACAGATAAAATTGTGAAGTCATTACGAGTATCTGCAACCTCTTTCACAATCTCTGGCATGGAACGCCCTTTCTTAAGCTCAGCCTGGATATAATCTTTGATTTGCTCTGTCTTCAAGCTTTTGAGATTCATATAATGTCGCCCTCTGGAGTCAAGGTGAAAACATGCTTCACAGTTTCGTCATCGCAACTTTTGACTTCTACAAATAAATACACTCCGGTCATGTACAAATCATATACGCAGAACCTGAGTTGGGCTAGCGTTCTTACCCGATCACAAAGGGTAAGCCATTGTATGTCTGTAGGCATATAGTTTCCATACTATTGGTTCTGAGCTGCAGCAGCCCCCTAGAAGGCGGGGGACTTCATTTTATTTGGGGGAGGGTATAGATTCCTCAGCCAGCCAACCGCTTGACTGCTTGGCGTTCTCGTTTCCAAAAGTATCGCTTCTGCGACTTGTTCCGATGCTTGCGCCACTCCCCATCCCCTTTGAAGGGGCGATTAGTTTTCATAGTGCTTCCTACAATTGATTACTTGATTATGGCCCCGGCAGAACCAGGGCCTGTTTTGTTTACTTAGCCGTAGCGATTGCCTTCCAGGTTGACTGTGGCAGGGCCAGCACCTTAGAGCCATCCCGCTCTAATTCAGTAGCTCTGTCGTAATCTTCCAGGTCTTGAGCGGTG
>NZ_JBYCCV010000472.1:0-1169 GCF_057473825.1 Aliterella sp. E5.1 | reverse complement strand
CAGGGATAATTCGTTGATTAAGAAAATATTATAATGATTAAAACAAATAAGTTTGAGAAATTAAGATGGCGCTCAACTTAATTCAATCATTGCAGGAGATCAAAGATTTCCGAACATCTCGAGGTAGACGTTATCCACTGTGGCTAATTTTGCTATTAGTTGTGATGGGAACTATTAGTGGATGCCGAAGTTACTATGCACTGGAAGATTTTGGAGCGCGTCACTATCAGGCAGTCAGTGAGCAACTAGGGCTAACGGTAACTCGCCTGCCGTCGGACACGACCTTTCGTCGCATTTTACAGAAGCTCGATTTTCAAGTTCTGGCACAGCAGTTCGAGCAATGGGTTAAAAGTACATTCACTCTCGAAACTGGTGAGTGGGTGGCGATAGATGGCAAGAGCATTAAAGGAACGGTTACAGAACCGGGTACCGCTTACCAGAACTTTGTTTCTTTAGTCTCCGCTTATAGCCATCAACAAGGAGTAGTGCTTGCCGCGCAACAGTTTGAATCAAAAAACAGCAGTGAATTGAAAGTAGTGCAAACAACACTTGAGTTATTGCAGTTAGAAGGAGTGGTGTTCACTATGGATGCACTTCACTGCCAAAAAAACTACTAAGTTAATCATTGAGGGCGGCAATAACTACGTTATCACTGTCAAAGGTAATCAGCCTCGACTACTGGCACAACTGAAAACCTTAGCGTCACACCAAAAGCCTTGTGAGCGGGTTGTCGATACTGAGCAAATTCGAGGTCGAACGACCTGCCGAATTGTGAATGTCTTCACAGACCTTAAGAGTATTGACCTCGATTGGCTAGGACTACGAAGCCTGAAACAAGCGCGAACGTATCGGTATCCGCTCCGGAAAGAAATATTTACAGACTAACTATTACATTAGCTCTCTAGTCTCAAAGGCTACTAGATTTGCGGATGGGATTCGACAGCATTGGGGAATTGAGAATCGTTTGCACTGGGTCAAAGATGTAATTTTTGGCGAAGATCTGGCTCCCTTCAGTAACTATAATGCTGCCACCAATTGGTCTATTATCCGCAATATCGCCATCAATCTTGCTCGTTTCAGTGGCTATGATTCTCTGACCAAGGCAGAACGATTTCTTGCCCATGACATCGGCAAGCTATTTTTACTTCTAGAATGAATTATCCCTGGGG
>NZ_JBYCCV010000471.1:0-969 GCF_057473825.1 Aliterella sp. E5.1 | reverse complement strand
ACAAGTGGCGGTCAAAGACCATCGTTAATGAGAAAGAAGTGGAATTCTTTGGACATCCCTGCTGTAAAGCCACTTTAAAGCAAAGATTGCACAAAGTCTGAGAGACGGTTCATGCCCTTTTCAATGGTCGGAATGTCGGTGGCATAGGAGAGACGAATGTTGTCATCAGCCCCAAAGGCACTCCCTGGAATTGCCGCCACCTGATGAGATTGCAGCAACTTTTCGCAAAATTCTAAGGACTTTAAGCCGGTTTTACTGATATCGACAAATAGATAAAAAGCGCCCTCAGGCTTGGGGCCAGACAGTCCCGGAATTCCATAAAGATGCTCTAGCATCCCCTGACGACGGTTGGCAAACGCCTGCCGCTTTTGTTCAACGCAGTCTGGAGACCCTTCTAGAGCAGCAACACCGCCGTATTGAGCAAAGGTGCAGACGTTGGAAGTACTGTGACTTTGAATACTGGTGACTGCTTTGATTAACTCCACCGGGCCAACTAAATATCCCAACCGCCAGCCGGTCATCGCATAGGCCTTGGCAAACCCACTGCTGACGATGGTGTGTTGATATGTTTCCGGTCCTACCGCCCCAATACTTAAATGTTCAGCATCATCGTAGAGAATTTTTTCATAAATTTCATCTGAAACCACCAAAATATCTTCCTCTACCACTACCTTAGCGATCGCCCGGATTTCATCCGGGGTGTAGACCATGCCAGTGGGATTAGAAGGGGAATTGAGAATAAACAGCCGGGTTTTGGGGGTCACTGCTTGCCGCAGTTGGGACGGCGTGATCTTAAACCTGGCTTGGGCATTGGTTTCGACAATCACAGGGATACCCCCCGCAAGCTTGACCATTTCTGGATAGCTCAACCAGTAAGGGGCAGGAATAATCACCTCCTCCCCCGGCTCCAATAGGGCCAGCATTAAGTTAAACAGGGATTGCTTGCCGCCATTGGTGACCAGAACATTT
>NZ_JBYCCV010000470.1:0-1111 GCF_057473825.1 Aliterella sp. E5.1 | reverse complement strand
TGCTCTTCCGATCTACCTGGTAGCCGCCAATGGCGTAGTCCCAAACCCTAGCAGGAATATTTTTCCAGTAAGCGACATCATTCAGATAAATGTCGCAAGTACCCTTACCAAGCTGTTGAATGGCATTGTCTATCAGGTTTTGCTCCTCTGAGCTGTAGTTTCGCTCAACAATTCGGCCCTTTCCAGGCATGGTGATGCCATTTTTGCCTGCGTGCCCCCAGCCTGCGGTGAGCGAAAAGTCATTATTCGGATCAAGGTTACCATCTCCCATACGGGAAACTACCGCAATGGCTTGTAGTGCTGAACGAATTCTACCGGAGGTAACCCCAGAAACTGGATTTTCCGTATCAAGAAGAGCAGCCACTTGACGACCTAACTCAGCCGAGGCCATGAGCATTTCCCGGTTGTCAGGCAGCGGAATTCGAGGCCAGTTATTGCGAATACCATCGGCATTTTCTTCCAGGTAGGCAGGTGAATAACCGATGGCGAGGGCATGCATCCAAATTAGCCCAGCCGTCTCAACATCAGTATCAGGCTCAGTAATTCCTAACTGGGCAAGGTAAATACGGACATCCTCCGAGAGGTTTGCGGTGATCTTTACTTCTTCAATGTCTGTAATTCCCTCAATTTCCATCTGCCTAGCAGGCTTACTCGTATCGATAATTACAGAACGTAATTGAATTGGGAAGTAGTAAGCATGCCCTCTTAAAAAATCATTGTCTCCAAGAACCTGAGTGCAAAAGAGTGGAATACCTTCTGGCTTAGCTATACCACTAGGACGACTCATCAAAAAGGAGTTTCCTTGCCAGAGTTGTGCGTAGAGAGTTGGTCTAGGTTCATTCCAAAGAGGTCTTACTCCACTGTAGTAGCACCAACGAGTATCAAACGGACGAAGAGCATAACGGCATAATCGATCAGAATCATATACTTCTGAATTTAGAATTTTTATCCGTGCTTTCTCTGCATTGAATCGAGCTGCATCTTTTGTTAACCGTGTATCTGATTTCTTGATTATGTCCCAATGAATATCGAGGTCGTAATACTTCCTCATTTGCTCTGCAAGAGCATCTTTGTCAATATCAATTAATGCTCCACCACGTTTTTCAAATAG
>NZ_JBYCCV010000469.1:0-1008 GCF_057473825.1 Aliterella sp. E5.1 | reverse complement strand
TAGCTTCCATAGTGTAACCACACCAGCCACCACCAATATGAATAATATTTAAGGAGCCGAATTCATGTAGTGCTCTATGAACAGCAGTTATTCCCATTGTGTACTCATAGCAGCACAATATTGTAAGATTATCCCTCTGTTTTAGCCGATTGACTTCAAAAATAATGTCATCATGCCTAGCGATATTTGTAATGTTCGCATGGGTGGAAAGTAATCTTTCAAACCACTTTATTCTATGGAATTCTACCCCCCAGTCATTTGAACCGTTACTCATTGCTCGAAAACCCTTGCAAACTCAGGCAGAAATCCAGGATAACTATCAAGACGATTATATTGGTTGGATTCAAATGCGCTAGCGTGTGCTTTGAACAGAAGAAATAGCTCAAATTCTTCATCTGTAAGGAATTCGCTATTGGATTCTACATAGTTAATTATTTTTGTATTGTTTGGGATGATTGTATTTAGCTTTCTGAAATTCCATTGTTCATATAGATTAGAGCCTGTATCAGTGTTAGCCGCATGTGATTGTGGACCCAAGTCTCTCCAAAGAATTCCATTTTCCATCAGTAGTCTGCGAATAGCTACCCACAAGTTGCTTCTTGAGTCAAAAACTACTTCTTTACCCAACTCCCTGATACGACTCTCATGCTCTGCCTTCCATTGGAAAAGCATATCTTCAGGGAATTCGCATTCTGGAGCCTTATCTATCATTCGATGGCAGGATGGGCACAATAGCAAAAGATTTTGGTAGGAATCTGGCCCACCCTCCGTTCTGCCTCTAGGTCCCCCTGGTTGCCTTGCTATCACATGTGCCATTTCTCCGATGATATACCCCGCACCTCCATGTTCAAAACGTATGGTTAAATCTCTCTGGCACTGAGGATTCGAGCAAATTCCAGCAGCACGCCCCCATAGTAATTTTATGTCTGGATCTGATATAGACATTTCCTGACCTAACGCTGCATTCCCATGATACCCAACAGTTTATTGCACAGAATCTTGCTGTTC
>NZ_JBYCCV010000468.1:0-1140 GCF_057473825.1 Aliterella sp. E5.1 | reverse complement strand
AGGGGCTAGTGTATTGCAGCAACAAGTGTTCAGGGATAAGCCTACCTCCGCAACTTGAACTGCCCCTTCACCTGCCGGACATTTACCCATAAGCGCGATCGCTAGGGGAGGACTTATCCCAGGGCCGAATTTAGGCGAGTTAAACTTAGAGGCTGAAGGGCACTTCATCCTCTCCAGCCAGGTGCAGAGGCAGGACCAACTCCCTACAGGTGAGTGCTAGGGCGTCAAATCAATTTCCATAAACAATCTATAAACAAAGGGTCTGAATGCAAGGTGCAAACAGACCCTTAAATTTTGCCGATCAATTTTGGCAGAGTGGTATCTTTGGCATCACTGCGACAAAGAATTGACGCTTGATTAGTTTTTCCGACTGCGGCAGCAATAGTTCATTGAAGCGAAAAGACGATCGCTCAACTTCATCTTGCCATTAAGTAACTAGGTAACGAATCGGATTAAACCTGCCAGGAAAGCTGGAGAGCTTAACCCGCAAGGTTACGCAGCAACTCAATGTTGGCAAGGATCAAGTAGGCAAAGCCTGCTCCACCGACGCCACCAATTAAAAAGCCACCAGCAAATTCATTCCAGCCCTCAACCGAATCAAAGGCATGGGGATGTTGATCAATGGTTACGGTATCAGTCGGCGCTTCTGGGCGACTACCCCCGTAGATTGACAGGCAAGCCGTCAAAATAACCACTAGACCCACAGTTGCCAGCATCCCTGCCAAGTTTGCCACATCTGTGTCCCGTAAGGGGCCCAGTTTAGCAAAGGGACCAATCAAGAAGTAACCATGGGCCATGCCAATCTCTAGGGCTCTGCGAAAGGGAGACAGGCTGTGTCGGTAAGCAGGTAAGTTATTAATAAAGGCTCTGACAAAGCCAGAGTCATTGACTGGCGTTGCTAGATTTCCATTTTCTGGATTGTCTGCAGAGTGGACAACCTCGCGGTTTCTGGGATCACCAGGCCGCTGTTTAGATTCACTAATTGCTTGCATACTTCTCTCTTATCTTATAGATGGAGTCGTGGGATTATTTTAAGTTAGAAGCCCTCTAGGTCTGACAGGATTGGCACAGAGCGTTAGAAAAATTAATCCCGGAAATGATTCTGAATCCTAAAATTCGCGATCGCGCCCAGTTAGGTTC
>NZ_JBYCCV010000467.1:0-1193 GCF_057473825.1 Aliterella sp. E5.1 | reverse complement strand
ATCCCCAATCGGTCAAGCTATTGGATGGGGCTATTAAGCTGCCTAAAATAGGATCGGTGGAAGCAAAGCTACACCGCACTTTTGAAGGGGCGTTGAAAACCGTTACAGTCAGCATGACTAAAGCATGAAGGTAAGCAGATGATCCCAACTCTCGAAATAGAGATAGCGGGTTAAGGCCCGCAAATCATCAAAAAAGGTTTTGCGGGTAGGCAAGTGTGCCCGGAGCAGCTTGTACTTCTGGTCGAGCAACTCCAGTAAGGTGTGGAACAACAGCGATAGGATGTTGAGGGTAGCGAGGAATGAGGCCAAGTGCTGCTTCCCGTGCCCAAAATTGTGTTCGAGGTTATAGCCCTTGGTCTTGAGGGTGTTATTGTTCTCGTTTTCTACCTTCCACCGGGTGCGACCGGCTAAGACAATCTCTGCGACAGTCTCATCAGTAATCGTGTGATTGGTGGCAAACGCGTTTTTGTAGACCACCTTGCCATCCGGGCGGCTCACGCTCAGTTCACACCAATTCACTAGAAGAGCATCATCGCTATCTTTGAGGGGTACCCTGTTGAGATAGCGGTAGGTATAGATTTGTTCTACCTTCCCAGTCCAACGTTTGGTCGTTACTGTTGGGAGATAAATGCCCTCAAGATGGTCATAGAGGGTAGTGTGAGACTCCCGACGACAGACCAAAATAAAGTTGAATTGCTGGGCTAGAAGTTGCTGGCACCAGGGCTGGTGGCAGTAGAGGTCATCGCCCAAAATAGTCACATTTAAGCAACTGTAGCGTTGTCCGTACTGCAAGAACCACCGTTTGGCTGCTGCATTCTCGCAGTCCTGCTTGTTATACCCATCTTGCGGCACGACAAACTCAGGTGCCAATGGAATCACTTGAGTTTGTCTAGGGCAGACAATAACTGGGGTGACCACACCATGAAAATAGGATATCTCCCCCGACTTCAACTGGCGTGTTGAACAATGAGGGCAATGGATTTGGCTCGAAGCGAAGTATTCAGTGCCATCTATTGCCATCAGCAGGGTGCCTGCAAACGAGCGAAACTCCTTCAACTGTCCCTGTTGCTCCAACACCTGCAAGATTTCCTCGAAGATGGGAAAAACCTGCTCCGGATTTACAGAGTCGAGTAGATCCCGGATGTGGTTGTCGCTTGGTATCTGATGGACCCCAAATAGGCTTTGGGCATTGC
>NZ_JBYCCV010000466.1:0-993 GCF_057473825.1 Aliterella sp. E5.1 | reverse complement strand
AAATCCGGTTCTTAGAGATTCCTCGCTTGATTGAGCAAACCTGCGATCGCTATCAAACTCACAACCAACCCCGTCCCTCCCTAGATGACATTCTGGCAGCGGATCAGTGGGCTAGACAGTCCGTTGTCGAAGCCAGCCAGAAAGGACAACCCTCAGTGATCTCCTTGAAATAAACCTCTACCCTTCCAAGGGAGTTCCCATGCCTCCTCCAGCTACCCAGGAGATACAGCCATAACATGGGCCGGTTTTGTTTAATCCCTAAACATTGTGTGTCCCTAAGGTTAATCTGCAACAGAGTATCTGTAGAGAACCGTGATAATACAATACAAATATAAGTTCGCGTTGGCTTAATCTATGTCTGCTGTAGCAACTAAGTCTTATATAGAGTTCAAAGACAACGGGTACTGGATTATCGGGACTCGAATTTCGTTGGATTCGGTCGTATATGCTTTTCGGAAAGGACTATCACCCGAAAGCATCGCACAATCCTATCCCTTGCTTGACCTAGAAAAGGTTTACGGTGCTATCACGTTCTACTTAGCAAACCGTTCTGATATTGATGCCTACTTGGCCTCTGAGGAGCAGGCATTTGATGTCATGCCACAACCTTTGCAAGTTGATGCCCCCTCTTTTTACCAAAAGCTGGTTGCTGCTAAGCAGTCATCCCAACAGCCATAATGGCAGGCGTTCGATTTCAAGCTGATGCTGACCTGAATCAGGTAATTTTGACAGGAGTTATTCGCCGACAGCCCGCAATCAACTTTCAAACTGCTACTGAGGCAGGTTTAGAAGGACTTACAGATGTAGAGGTATTGGCCCTGTCTGCAAAGCAGCAACGTATCCTGGTGACCCACGATCGCAGAACGATGCCGACTGAATTTGCCAAGTTCATTGCCGATAGTGTAAGTACAGGTGTATTAATTGTTTCAAGGAAGATAGCGCTGGAAACTATCATTGAGGAGTTGATTATAATCTGGTCGGTCACCAGTGCGG
>NZ_JBYCCV010000465.1:0-1194 GCF_057473825.1 Aliterella sp. E5.1 | reverse complement strand
TAAGCTAATAAGCACTTAAGCTGCAATATGATGGTTATTCCCTTTATTTTTGATCTTGCGATGCCATTCAATTACTAACTCGCCTTGATTTAACAGCCTATCCAGTAGTAGCTTCAATTCATCTACTGATTGAAATAGACGGTGAGCAATGTATTCCTTACATGAATGCCAAACTAATTCAATAATATTATAGTCAGGGCTATAGGCTGGTAAAAAATCCAATCGAAAGTTAGTCAAATCTTTGGATACTTGACTTAAAATATCTTGCCGTTTATGAAAACTAGCATTATCTAGAATTAAAATAATTTTAGGACCATGTAGCTGAAAATCAAGAGAGTGATTTCCTTTGTTTACCCACTCTTGTTTAATTAATTCATTAAATTGTTGCAGTTGCTCCAGAAAGATATCTGCATTACCTTTTTTAATAAAAAAACATATGCGCTTCCGGTCTGATTCTCGAATTGCCCCCATGACATTTATTCGACCACGACGGCGTTGCCCTGCGAGCTTCTTACGTTGTCCTTTCTGACCCCAATTTTTGCGCCGAATTACCTGTAAACTAAACCCGCTTTCATCCCAAAACCATACCTGTAAAAGCTCTGGATAATCTCTTGCTACTACTAAATAGTCGCTAAGTCTCTTTTGAAATAAAGCTCTCTCTACTGGATCTTGTTTATCTCCCAAATCGTACTTAGCCCAAATATAACTATACTTTTTTCGCTTTAGTATCCTTCTAACTTGAGAACTACTTAACTCAATCCCTGTTTGCTCGGTTAAATATATAGCTAATCTCTCTGCCGTCCATCTACCAAATTCATAACCTAAATCCACTGGTGATTGGTCGACGGTTTTTAATAATAGTTCAATATACTCAGCCGTGGCTTTCCGGTAATATTCGTATTCTCTTTTATTATGTAAGGTCTCTAGATTATCTGGATCTCCATGCATACACCAATATGCAACTGTTCTAGGCGAACAACCTAAAAATTTAGCAATTTTATGTTGCGTTTTGCCATCGTTTTGGAGCAGGATAATTAAAATTCTTTCCCTTACGTGCGCTAGTTCGTTCTCCTTGAGGGCTTGCTGTAGATGAACGACTTGTTCCGACCTTAAAAAATTCTTGGCTGCTGGTGGCATAGTTACTTTGAATCAGCTTTACCTTTTTATTATGCAACTTTGATGCCGATTAGCTTA
>NZ_JBYCCV010000464.1:0-981 GCF_057473825.1 Aliterella sp. E5.1 | reverse complement strand
TTTTTTTGTATAAACCCTAGATTCGGGGGAATAGCAAAAATGAGGTTAGGCATTATTACTTCAAACTCCTGTCAGCCAAGCTTTTTTCCCAACGAGGCTCAAAATTAACTCAAGTTGTTAGTTGCGGTTAGATTTTCAAGTCAGTGTCTTACTTTTACTCCTTATTGCGATTAATGCCAAGTTGAGGCTTACACTCAACTTGGCATTAATCGCTTGCTAAGCTAATCGTCATTCATTTTTCTTGAGTGAAGGCTTTGCTGCAAGGGTTTCAGCGCCAGTTTAATGCAACTTGAATGCACATTAGCTTATGTCTTAAAATAACCAAGACTGTATATTTATGGTCAATTGCCTGCAAAAACTATCTGGTGTTGTCTTGAATAGAAAGCGAAAACTTATTTTTCATTTATCTCAAACCAATTATCATGGCAGTAACAACGGAGATAATCACAAAAAATGGTTACTTATCGCCGCTACCATTGCTAATTATCCTTCAAGATATGGGGTTTAGATACACGCATGAATATTCTTAACAGTAATTTGGCACTACAACATACATACAACAATTGAGAAAGTTAAGAACACTTAATGGCGATATAGCTTAACAATTGAAATCGCTAATAAGTAAAACTTGTCAAATTAATTCAACTGTCGTAATTAACGTATTTTTCTATCATGCGTATTTTAATTGTTGAGGATGATGAAAGGATAGCAGAATCTCTAGCAGAAGCTCTGACAGATCAGCATTACGTTGTAGACACTGCTAGCGATGGTGAAAAAGGCTGGGAATTCGCGGAAGCATTAACTTATGACTTGATCTTGTTAGATTTGATGCTACCGAAACTTGATGGTATAAACCTTTGCCAACAGCTACGCTCTGGGGGGTATCGAATGCCAATTCTGTTATTGACTGCTCGCGATACAACGGCGGACAAAGTTGCGGGATTAGATGTCGGTGCAGATGATTATGTAGTTAAACCCTAC
>NZ_JBYCCV010000463.1:0-1195 GCF_057473825.1 Aliterella sp. E5.1 | reverse complement strand
AATTTTTTGAACTTAGAATCACTGTATCTGAGCAAGGGGTAACCGAATTTCATAAGGGTTTGAGATGAAGCTCTTATCCCCTCAGTTGAAAACCATTTTCTTTGGAATAGTTGTCTCAAATTTATCTGGAAATAGCCATGTTTTATCAAGAAGCGACCTCTACTCAGTTAAACGAGATTGCTCATCCGAAACCGCCTATGGTTCCCCTGGTCGGTATGTCCCCTTTCCTGGGTAAGCACTTACATTTAGCATTGAATCAACTAGCCAAAAAGTACGGTGATATTTTTCAAATGCGTGTAGGTGACAGAAATTTTGTTGTACTCAGCGGGGTTGAGACAATCAAAGAAGCCTTAGTGAAGCAGCAAGACACCTTCAACAATAGAGCAGATTTTAACGTCTTTCAGCAACCACCTCAATCTGAATTTCTAGAGCTGAAAAGTGGCGATACTTGGAAAAAGCACCGTGATATTGTAATTCAAGTAATGCATACCTTTTTGGCAAATAAGTCAGACATACATGAAAGTTGGGTGACGGAAGAAGCCGAGGACTTGGTAAATACTTTGTTAAACTCTGACAGTCAACCCTTCGACCCTGAATTATATATTCCTCTAGCCACCATAAGTTTCATGCAAAGGCTAGTCTTTGACAAAAGAGGTACTGCCGAGGATGCTGATCTTATTAAAACTGCTTATTCTATGAAGAGGCTTCCTAACGGTCTGATAAATGGTATAGTGTTGAACGTTCTACCAAAAATTTGGCAGCCAATATTTGGTTTCCTTCACCGAAACTCACTACAAGCTTTTGTCGAAAGCCTGGCTACGGTAGAAAACTATCTTTCAAAAAACATAGAGCAGCATCGAGAGTTGTTCGATCCAGAACATCTGCAAGATATTACAGATGGATTATTGAAAGCTAGCGACGAACTAACTGAGTCAGACCGAAACAACCTTCAGTTGAGCGAAAATGACATTGTCAAAGGCACATTGTTTCAGTTCGTGGCGGCAGGTACACAACTTCCCAGCTTTATCTTAAGGTGGGCTCTGCTTTACATGATTGCCTACCCCAATATCCAAGCTGAAATCCAGAAAGAGCTGGATGAAGTAGTTGGCAGAGAACAAAAACTATCCTTTAGAGATCGTAGCAAATTGCCATTTACAGAAGCTTGCATCAATGAAATCTTCCGCCACTCTTCTAC
>NZ_JBYCCV010000462.1:0-951 GCF_057473825.1 Aliterella sp. E5.1 | reverse complement strand
AAGACTTTGGGGCGCGCCACTACGGGGCAGTCAGTGAGAAACTAGGACTAAAAGTAACTCGCCTGCCATCAGACACTACCTTTCGTCGCATCTTACAGAAAATGCGATTTCCAAGCGCTGGCAGCTCAATTTGAGCAATGGGCTAGCCGGACTATTAGTATTCAACCTCAAGATTGGGTAGCGATTGACGGTAAGAGTATTAAAGGAACTGTCACTGAATCAGGAACAGCTTATCAAAACTTTGTGGCGTTAGTGTCAGTTTATGGTAGTCAACAAGGGGTAGTGCTTGCTAACCAACAGTTTGAATTCGCTTCAGAGTAGTGAATTGAAAGTAGTGCAAACAATGCTGGAGGCGTTGAATTTAGAAGGAGTGGTGTTCACAATGGATGCCCTGCACTGCCAAAAAAACTACGGCGCTAATCATTGAGGGCGGCAACGACTACGTTATCACCGCCAAAAGAAATCAACCTCAACTACTAGCACGAATTAAGACAATTACCGAAGAGCAAAAACCCTGTGACTGGTTCGTTGATATTGAAAAAATCCGAGGTCGAACAACCTGTCGAATTGTGGGTGTCTTCACCGATTTGCGTGGCATCGATATCGGCTGGCTGGGATTAAAAAGCTTGATTCAAGTTGAACGCATCGGTATCCGCTCAGGAAAAAAATATTTACAGACCAATTATTACATTAGCTCCGTTATCTCAAAGGCTACTAACTTTGCTCATGGGATTCGTCAGCATTGGGGAATTGAGAACCGTTTACATTGGATTAAAGATGTAGTTTTCGGCGAAGATACAGCTCCATTGATTAACTACAATGCTGCCACAAATTGGTCTATTATCCGCAATATTGCCATTAATCTTGCGCGTATGTGTGGTTATGATTCTCTGACCAAGGCGCAACGATTTCTTGCCCATGACATCGACAAGCTATTTTTACTTCTAGAAT
>NZ_JBYCCV010000461.1:0-1091 GCF_057473825.1 Aliterella sp. E5.1 | reverse complement strand
GTGGTCCGATTTTGGGGCTTCTCTACATTTTTTTTCGAGTCTTTATTGCTGGTTGGATGGGCTGGCTTTGCCTGAAGCGGGCAGCCTCTGGCAAAATTCTGCCGCTACTGCTTTGGGGAGCCTGTGCTTACTTACTTGTCTTAGCTCAGTTTAGCCGCACCTCCGACATTGGATTTACAGTATTGGGGGCTGGCTTATGTCTGGCAGCGCGGCGTACAAGTATAATTCCTGTTGTTTCTACTTCTCCTCCACAGCTTCATGAAAGTGTTGCTCATCGGTAACTATCTGCCAGATCAACAGGAAAGTATGCAGCGTTTTGCCAAGATGCTGGACGTTGGCTTAAGCCAGCTAGGTCATGAGGTGCGTTTACTCCAGCCCACCTTTTTCTTTGGTCGCCTCAAACCTTCTGCCACAGGGATAGGTAAGTGGTTGGGCTATCTGGATAAATTTTTAGTTTTTCCGGCTCAACTGCGTCGAGCAGCCCGTTGGGCAGAGGTGGTCCATATTTGTGATCACTCCAATGCTTTTTACACAAAGTATTTGCAAGCTGTACCTCATTTAGTGACGTGTCATGATTTACTTGCTCTGCGTGGCGGTCTAGGGGAAGATACAGATTGTCCTGCTTCGCCAACCGGGAAAATTTTGCAGCGTTGGATTCTCAGTGGCCTGCAGCGTGCTCAGATGGCTGCCTGTGACTCCTCCTACACAAAGCAGGATCTAGAACGGTTGACTAAAGGAACCTTATCTCCCAAAAATATCAGACTGGTATTGCTCGGATTAAATTATAACTATCAAAGATTAGTTTCTGAAGAAGTTTCATTTAGACTTGCAAAGTTACGAAACTTTGATCTTGATAAACCCTTCATTCTGCACGTTGGGTCAAGTCTAAAACGCAAGAACCGTGATGGGGTCATAAGGATTTTCAGCAAAATTAAGCACAAGTGGAATGGTCAGCTTGTATTTGCTGGAACTCCTTTAAATGCTGATTTAGAAGCACTCGTTGATGAGTTTCATCTCAAAGATCGGGTTGTACAAATTATTAAGCCTGACAACGATTTACTGGAAGCTCTCTATAATAAAGCGTTTGCGTT
>NZ_JBYCCV010000460.1:0-1203 GCF_057473825.1 Aliterella sp. E5.1 | reverse complement strand
ATAACTGACAAATATAGGGAAATAGCTTACCAATAAGGAAGAATTCGTAAGTTAATAGAGGTATTTACAGATGCCTGCGATCGCTAAAAATAATGAGGTCATCACGGCAATCATCATCTTTGCTGTATAGCCCTACAAATTCAAGTTAAGACTTACAATAAGAAAAGACGAATATTAAACAACACTTATGCCTGCCCCATACAGTGAAGATCTGCGCCAAAAAGCGATTGCTGCCGTCGAGAGAGGAGAACGCAAAAGTAATGTGAGCCGGATGTTGAACATCAGTCGCAACACACTCGACCTATGGTTGAAGCGCAAAGAACAAACTGGCAACTGCCAAGCGATTACTCACTATCAACAGGGAAATCGGCATAAAATCACCGATTGGCAGCGATTTCGTGAGTTTGTGAAACGGCATGGAGGTAAGACTCAAGCACAAATGGCTTCGTTGTGGGGAGAGGGTGTGAGCCAGCAGAACATTAGTGATGCAATGCAAAAAATTGGAGTGAGTCGTAAAAAAAGACTTATGGATATCGAGAACGGGATCAACTCGAGCGGCAAGAGTTTGGAGAACGTCTGAAGACGAAGGCTGTCAGGCAATTGGTATATGTTGACGAAGCTGGTATCGACAACAGAGAGGAGTATCCTTATGGCTATTGTGAGATTGGACAACGTTTCCATGCCCTTAAGTCGGGCAAGCGCACCCAAAGAGTCAGTTGGATTGCCGCACTCAAGCAAGGTAATCTTTTTGCTCCCATGACCTTTATTGGCTCCTGTAACCGAGATTTATTCCAGATGTGGTTAGAGGAGTGTCTTCTACCACAATTACAACCTGGTGATATTATTATCATTGACAATGCGAGTTTTCATCGCTCCCAGACCATTGATGAAATTGTGGCAGCAGCTGGCTGTGAGCTATGGTATCTCCCTGTCTATTCTCCAGACTTGAACAAAATAGAGCATTGGTGGTTCGTACTCAAAAATTGGATGCGACAGCGATGGGATGAATTTGATAACTTTCGTGATTGTGTTGATGCCGCCTTCAAACACTGTCCTAACGTATTTTCGTAGAGCTATAGCGACTGGGATATTCTTCACTCCCCTCCGCGCGGTAGCGCTTCTTAAACACAACAGTGAGAGACAGATTAATTTTTTCTACATTGAACTCATAAAGGCTCCAAAAATAGGTAAAGAGCATAACAG
>NZ_JBYCCV010000459.1:0-1205 GCF_057473825.1 Aliterella sp. E5.1 | reverse complement strand
AATACTTCTAGACAGAAAGAGTTTTTGTCTTTCTAGTTAAGGAGGTGTAAAAAGATAGATGGATTCCATATATCTGTTAACTTTTTGTAAAATTACAGTAGGCTTGTTATTTCTGATATCGGCTATTTCCAAGCTTAAGAGTTTCTCGCAGTATGTTGCTACTGTAAGCGACTTTCAACTCTTGCCGGAGTCATTTACCCGATTGGCTGCGGTATTTGCCTAATTAGTGAGTTGCTAGTTGTACTCTTTTTATTTAGGTGGCAGGTCGTTGCTTTCTACTTAGCTTCAATTTTGTTAATTATTTTCTCGGCAGCTTTCGCCTCAGTCTTGTTTCGCAATATTCAAACAACGTGTAATTGCTTCGGAACTAGCCAGCATCCTATCTCACAAGTAGATTTAGTCCGTAACTTTGGCTTTTTGCTATGTTCTTGTGGAGGTGGCTGGTTGGCTACAAAGCCTGAAGTTACTGTTTCGCTAGCGCCTTTACATTTGGGACTCATAGGATTAATAGCGATCACATTTGTTTTAGTCTGGGCGCAGCTAGGTGAAATCTATCATTTATTTCAGACGAACTAACAACTCAACCAAACTGCAAAAAGATGTCAGAAGATATACAACCCGTTTTGATAGTTAATTCAGTTTTACTATGGATTGTCGTGGTGGTGAATTTATTGTTAACCATTGCCCTGATTCGTCGGTTCAACCGTATGTCAAAAGACCTGTCAGCTTTTAGCGACATGGATATAGGTTTGGAAAAAGGTAGCCAAGCACCGGATTTTCAAGCCCAGATGTTAACTGGTGAAACTGTGACGCTAGCAGATTATGCCCGTAAGGCAGTTTCATTAATTTTCTTTTCGCCTCACTGTAGTCCATGCTTAGAAAAAATACCAACGTTAAACGCTCTTGCTCCCAAAGCCAAGCAAGCTGGCATGGAAATATTGCTGGTCAACACAGACGGAGATAAAGCAGAGACAGAAGCATTTGTGAAAAAACACAATGTGACCTTACCTGTTCTCATTGCTCCCAGCGAAAGTAATTCGTTTGCCCGCGACTATAAAGCCGATGCTACTCCTTCCTACTGCATACTCAACCAAGACAGCTATGTAGAGGCGGCTGGTGTATTTGAACCTAACTGGGAAGAGCAATTAGCACGTGCTTGGGCAGCGGTGTAAGTTCAACCGCCAGCGGCGCCGGCTCGAGAACCG
>NZ_JBYCCV010000458.1:0-1110 GCF_057473825.1 Aliterella sp. E5.1 | reverse complement strand
AACTATCAGGTTTTACGATTAAAGAGAAAGATCTTGCAGAAGCTCTTAAGATCACCCCAGAGAAGCTAGATAACATTATTGAGTTTTTCAATTCAGATCCCAACGACGAGTGGGAGCTATGTGAGAATGACCACTTTGTTTATCTGAACCAAGCTTGGCAAGAACGTCTATTTTCTCAGCATGGCGCGTACGCGATCGCCAGATATATGGACGCCATAGAGAAACCAAACTTATGGGAAAAGTTCATTGAATTTATCACTAAACATAAAGAACGTATTCGCAGAGCTTTTATAAGTCAGAAAATCCAGGAAAATTGCAGTTCACTAACGCCCAGAAATAACCGGCACTTTTTATCCAAGAAAGATGTAATTCACATTCTCTGTACAAGCTATGCCAGACTGAACAAAGCCTTTGAGGATATTCAGCGGTCAGAAGATCCAATGATAATCTATGAGGGATTTGATGACTTTGAAGAGGTTCGTTACTACTCTTTGTCAGGTCTTGACAAGCTAAGCCGGAAACTAGCTATTGAACTAAAGAACAAAGATCGGCGAGATTGGTGTAAAGATGTAGAGATTATTAGCGGCAAAACCTTTAAGTTGCTTATTGATGAGGAAGCAGCAAAGAAGAACAAAATTCAGGCGGCAATAAAGATTGCTAAGAAACGAGATGGAGGCTGCTGTCAAATTACTGGCCAGAAGCCTAAAAAGCATAATAAATTTGATATGTCAGTACATCACATTTATTCCAAGCAAGACTATCCGCATCTGGCTACGAGCACTGATAATTTAATTACCCTGACTGAGACGGTGCATCGAGAGTTCCATTCTTGGAACGGAGGCTTCGATAAATGCTGTACAGTCGATGATCTAATTCAGTTTGTAAATGAACATTATTCTGAACGAGAAAACGCCAGATTCAAATTAAACCAGATCAAAAAAATGTTTAATGGGGTTGAGCAAAACGGTCAGAAATCATTAAAGAGTTAAGTCCGTGCCGATTACAAATCGCTGGGATAAGTTTTCTCAGCCCAGGCGCAGCACGCCTGAAGCGAAAAAGTTCGCCAGAGGCACCTCCGCCTCCATAAGCTTTTTCATGTGGGTAATGAAG
>NZ_JBYCCV010000457.1:0-1030 GCF_057473825.1 Aliterella sp. E5.1 | reverse complement strand
ACCTGAGCTATTCTTGCTTAAATATCCCCAGCCAAGAATGATTTTGTCACCGCAGTGACAAAACCTGAAGCGATCAGCCAGGGTGAGGTTTAACCGGGCAAGAGCGATCGCTGGCACTGGGGACAGATCGCATGAATCGAAAGCTGGCAGTCAAGCAAGTGATATCCCTCTTTGTAGGCCGTCTTTGTGCCGACCTTTAGAACTGAATCACTCTTAAATTCAATGGTTTTATTGCATTTAACGCAAATTAGATGGTGATGGTGGTAAGGATGAGGCTGGTTGAGTTCATAGTGTTTATGCCCTTCCGCCAGCTCCAGTTCCCGTAAAATTCCCATCCGAGCCATTAATTTAACGGTTCGATAAATGGTTGACAGACTAATCGGATTTCCCTGCTCTTCTAAACAGTTGTATAAATCCTCAGCACTTAGGTGATGTCCCTTTTGGAGATTTTGGAAAACATTTAGAATGGTTTCCCGCTGGGGGGTCAACCGCCATCCCCGGTCATTGAGCTCACCCTTAAGGGAGGATGCTGTATAGGTTGACATAGCAGACATAGGCACCTCTCAAGTCAAGAAAGCGGTCTTATTGAGAAGCGTACACAATTCATCAGGAATTTTCAAGAAGATTAGCTTATTGAGAATTATCCCTGATTAATCCCCCAGTATAGGGGCAGCCCCCCTGAATTAGTCAACAAGCAAATTTCCTGATAAAGCTTGACTAGGCAAGGGATTCTAGATAGTCTCGAACCCGATTTCGCCGTTTAGGTTGACGCAGCTTTTGCAATGCTTTGGCTTCAATCTGCCGCACCCGCTCCCGGGAAAGCTCTAGGGCTCGACCAATTTCCGCTAGGGAGTAGGCTGTCCCATCCCTAAGCCCAAAGCGCATTAAAATTACATCCCGTTCGCGGCTGGTTAAGTCAGCGAGCAACTGCTGTAACTCTCGCTGCAGAGATTCTCGCATCATTGATTCTTCTGGAGAAATGTCATCGGTTTCTAACAATTCCCCTAGCTCTGTATCTTTGTCTTTCCCC
>NZ_JBYCCV010000456.1:0-1132 GCF_057473825.1 Aliterella sp. E5.1 | reverse complement strand
GCTGGTCAGCTGGTCAAAACTTGCCTCGCCCATACAGACGCGGTTCTTGCTCAGGGTGGCAAGGTCAGCAAGCAGTGTCTGAAAGGCCAGGGATCATTTTCAGGAATCTTATTCCTTAAAGTAAAGTTATAACTAAAGATCTTTTGAGTGAGCGCATGGTAACGCTCCATTTCTTCACTATCTAGATTAGGGCGAATATAGGGATACCATCGGTTCATCCCAGGTAAGCCACATTGAGGATTAAAGGGTTCATGAATATAATCTACCTCTAAAGGTAAGCTTAGAACCATTCCCACGAAGGTGGTGCCGCTTCGAATAACTCCTGTTACGAAAATCCAGTTTTTAATGTTGTTGACGGCAAACTTAATCATTTTGGTATCATCTCAATGACCAGTGGATTGTCTGGTACTCTAAGATCTATTTTCCTAGGATTTTTATATTGCTTAACTGGGCGTACAGAGTCATTGGGCTGATAGATAGTCGCCTGACTAATCTGGGTGTTTAAAGCTAGCTGCAAGGATCGCTCTGGCACAAGAATGTCTTTGTTTGCTTTTAGATCAAAGCTAGGAACCTCTTGCCATAATATCAAGTAAAGTAATCCATTATGCTTTTGTAAAAGTGTATTATGTACACTTGTTGTGTCACCATGCAAAGCATAATTTAAGAATCTAAGCGGGAATGCCTCAGATACTGTATCATCTTTTAATAAGGTAATCAGATTCCTAACAGCAGCGAAGGCGGGTTTGGGTGAACCATCACTTCGTAATAGTCCGAAGTTAAACTTATGGATATCTGCTTGAGGATTTGACCTTAAATCAATTAATTCATAGTCATGAGCTCGTCTAATACCCCAATTAAAGTACTCCAAAAACATTCGAGGTGTATACTTGCCAGCGGCTTGCTCAGATACACCAGGCTGTACCTTGGCTTTTGTTTTGTAGATTGCGTTATGATAGCCACTCTCAGTGGCAATGATAGATTTATCACCACAAACCGCTCTGGCACTCTTGATCCACTTATGTTTGAGGTTCCAGCTAGGTATCTTTCCTCCTGCATAACTATGCATTGTCCCAATATCACAGTCCACCTTACCTAACTTAGACGCTCTTTTTGCTCTTCCGCTTGACGGAGC
>NZ_JBYCCV010000455.1:0-1222 GCF_057473825.1 Aliterella sp. E5.1 | reverse complement strand
ATTGGCGTTCCCAGAGGAGCTATCAAAGAGCGACTTGTCTTCATCCATCAAATCTTTGGAGTGGTTGCATAATTCAAACTCCTCCCACAGGGCTTTTCTATTCTCACCCAGTTTTTGCAACACAACCACTTAGAGAATACACTTACGCTGGCAATATCGGTCAGCACGACTGCGTTTTTACTACATACGGACAACTAACGGGTCCCGCTAGTGTTGACCGACGAGAGTTATTACAAACACTAGCGAAAAGAACTTTCCTGATCTTGGACGAAAGTCACAAAGCCGGGGGACCCGCCGGAGACAATCAGGTTGATAGGAAAAAGGCTCAAGTTTCCTCCTGCACCGAATTCTTTCAATCGCTCGTTAAAGAAACCCAAGGATTTGTAGCGTCCAGTGCGACAGCAATCAAAGACCCCATCGTTGCTGCAAGACTATTTTACGAAACAACTGACCTCAAACTAGCCGCCACCGACCGCGATAAGTTTGCCGATCACCTTAAAGCAGGGGGCGTACCATTGCAGCAACAGGTGTTTTCGATGTGGGCAGAATCGGGGGGCTGCATCCGTTGCGAGAAGTCCTACGAGGGCGTGGAGTTTGGCGTTGCCAAATACCATGTTGACTTGCAAACAGCAGAGAATAACTCGAAGATTCTCAACCTAATTTGGCGCTTTGACTATATCAAGGAAAAAGTAGTCAAAGAAATTAGTGGCGATTATGCCGATGTGGGGGAAGCTGCACGTAAAAACAACCCAGCACTGGGAGATGCGGGAGCGAGTAGCACAATTTTCACTAGCGTCCTGCACAACTTAACAGCAGTAACAGCTTTAGGATTGAAAGCCGAGGAAACGGCAAATGCAGCGATTTGGGACATCGAGGAGGGACGTAAGCCTATATTGATGCTGTTCAATACGATGGAGTCAACCGTTAGAGATTTTGTAGATAGCCACAACGAACTAGCCGCCTTCCACAATGCAGAGTTTCCCGATAACCATATGCAGCCAATTAAAGTTGGCGATGACATTACGATTAATGCTGGACAATTATTTACTCGCTACTTGGAAAAAGCAAGGTCGATTAAAATTACCGAGCCGTACCTATAGCAATCCTAGATGAGTTGAAGAAAAGTGAGTCTTAAACTATTGTGAATGATGGATGTAGCATTTTAGAACTAATTGAACGATGGACGAACTGGTCAAGTTTATTGAGAGTAATCCTGATGCTA
>NZ_JBYCCV010000454.1:0-1110 GCF_057473825.1 Aliterella sp. E5.1 | reverse complement strand
ATGACATCGCGTTACCTATCCAACAATTATTTGACGTACTACCAATGAGTCGGTACTTATCCGGCACTATGAGTATTTGCGATCGCCACCTATGTAGAAATTGGTGCTTATTACATTCCTTGTGCTAGATAACTTATGATCGCGCACTTGCTACACCCACAGCACTTGCTGTTGGCACTTTTGTCGCTGCTGCTTTATTTCCCGATAGCGAAGATGGTAGTGTTCCAGACGTGTGGAGATACCTTTCTAAATAGCTCGACCAAACTCAAATCGATTAATGAACAATCCCAGGACAATATCGTGCATCTGAATAGTTTTGGAAAAGCAGATTGTTTTGCGTGCAAGTCGCTTAATTCGGGTGCGAAAAGTTAAATGCTTGCGCTCGATTTTTTGCGTATTAGCCTTGCCCACAGTATGAATTGGCGCTGCTAAATATCTTTGATAAGCACCCCAATCATCGGTGTAAAATTGTTGAATTTTGAAGGGTTCCAACATGGCTTTAAGTTGAATAAAAGCTGCATCTTTGTGGTCTGCCAAAACGTAGGCAAGCACAAGTCCTGTGTGATGGTCGATTGCGTGCCACAGCCATCGTTGCTGTTGTTTAGAACCCACAAAGCTCCACATCTCATCAAGTTCAGCCTCCTCGACATATTTAATAATTGATACCTCCGTGGGCTGAAGCTGTTGAATTAGCTGTGTATTGACTGATTCAAGATTTCGTTCTTTTTTTTTAACTCTTCAATCACCGTCGTCGGACTAATTTTTAAGACTCGCGCTGTATCTCGAATCCCACTACCATTGACTGCCATATCACTAATTTGTTGTTTAACTTGAGGTAGATAACCTCGATAAGTGAAATCTAAAATGAATGAGCGACGATGGCACTCCTGATTACGGCAGCAATAGCGCTGTTTACCTGCTGCACTTAAACCATTTTTCACTAGGTTTGTGCTATCGCAATTAGGGCAGTGTACGGGTTCTAAAACCATTAGTAAAGTGTTTATAAGTTATAGTTTCTATTATTTCACTTATCAACACGTCTGAAACATTACCACCTGAAGCATTGCAACTATTGGATCAAGAATTCAAAAATAATTCCATGAGGTTTTT
>NZ_JBYCCV010000453.1:0-1225 GCF_057473825.1 Aliterella sp. E5.1 | reverse complement strand
TTAAACGATTGAAGAATGTTTGGTCAATTCTGAATCGACCCTTTTACTTACAGAGCGGAATTTTAGGTGCTGTTGCTGCTCTTGCAGTGGGGTTTTTCTATCATGTTGCGACTGAGACTGCACCAATTGTATCGTCTAGCCAAACTGCCGATAGTACATCACCAGCATTGTCATCCAAGCCTGAGTATGTTCGTCCAACTAGTGCGGATAACGGTATTCCATTTCCTGCTGTATCAGGCTACATTGACGGTTATCCGGTTCAGTCAACAAATGGCTACTCAACTGTAACTATTGACAACTCACAAAATGAATCAGATATATTTGGGAAGCTATTTACATTAAACACTAACCCTCCAGCCCCAGTAAGAGTATTTTTTATTCGCGCTCGCGAGACATTCACAGTTGAAAACGTTAGGGCTGGCAATTACGATGTCAGGTATCGCGACCTTAATTCTGGAGAGTTTTTTCGCACAGATCAGTTTAATCTTGAAGAAGTTGAAACTCTAGGAGGAGTCCAGTTCAGTCAAATTACATTGACCCTTTACAAAGTACGTGGTGGTAACATGCAAACCCATAAAATTTCGGAAAATGAGTTTTGAGTCGGCAGATAGCTGGCAAACTGACGTACCTAGAATTGCTAATTTTCGACCCTTTTAGTAAGGTTTTAAAAGGGATTTTGAGATAAATCCGTCAAGGTCTAGCATTTTTATCTCTCATATTTTTTAAATACATCTTGATGAACAAGCTGAAAAGCTATTCTCATCTGTCAATGTAGTATGTACGTATTTGCTAAATGCAGCTTTGCGATAGCGAATGGAGAAGTTTAATGCAAATTACAATTGATCTACCTCCAGACCTTGAACAAGACCTCATCCGTCAAGCGGCCCAAGCGAATGTTCCGCTCCAAACACTTGTCCTTCAAGCATTACGTCAGTTAAGCCAAAAACCTCATGGCACAGTCTCTCAGTGGCCGGATATTGTCCTCTCCTATAGCGGATCTGACTTCCCTGCTTTTGAGTCCTACCGTGATGACCTCCTCCTGCCTTGTGAACCAGAATTATTTTGATGCGGTATTTACTCGATACCTGCGTCATCAGCGACTTCGTTAAAGGTGAACCTGGAACTCAGATCAGGCTCAAGCAAACGCCACCTAACGATATTGCCGTTTCTAGCATTACAGTCATGGAGTTGCGCTACGGTTTGGCACTCAATCCTCAACGCGCCC
>NZ_JBYCCV010000452.1:0-1136 GCF_057473825.1 Aliterella sp. E5.1 | reverse complement strand
CGATCTCTGGTCGGGCTCCGGCTTCCCCCCGACGCCGTCGCCGAGGTGCGCACTTCGGTGGACGGGGAGACCTGGACAGATTGAAGATCAACACTTTGGCGGCCAGAAAATTTCGCTTGATTCAGGGTATGGAAATTCAGTCTCAACCTATTTTCAATCAGAGTTGAGGCGGTATCTCAACATTGCCAGAATGCGGTTGATGGAGTTTAAAGCAAGCAACCTTGTTGTCAGACAGCCCAAGCCAAAAGAGCCCCCTGGGGCTTTGACAGCTCGGATCAATCGGCAAGGCAACGGAGACTATGCCTCAGAATATACCCTGGAGTCTGACCAGTACACCCTAGAGCTGGAGATGGTAGACAAACCAGCAGAACTATTAGAAAAGCTGAAATTTGTTGATTCTGTCTTGTCTAAATATCAAGGCAAACCCGTTAATTCACCCGTTGCCACTCGCCCCGCTGAGCAAAAATTTGTTAAAAAACCGCAGACAAATCCCATTAAACTCCCGGAGACAGAATCAGACTCCTTGTACGAGTCGGAATATCTTGCCGGTGATTCAGACCCGTCAGGGCAGCTTAAGTCTCAACAGGGAAGTTTTATCCCCAGGTCAATTCTCAGAACTGCCAATCGATTTAAGAAAGAACTTGATCCAAACTATAAAACCGAAGAGGAAATCGTTAAAGACTTTCGCAGCTCGCGATTTAGAACCAGAATCGCGATCCGGTTTATTTTGTTGTTGATCATTGTGCCGCTACTCACCCAACAAATTTCTAAAAACTTTGTTGTTGGCCCTTTAGTTGACTATCTCCAAACCAATAAACATCTTGAGGTTTCTGAGCTTGTCCTCAGCTCCCCAACCATTCAGGCCAAGGTTTTAGCTGAATTAGAACAGTTTCGAGAGCAGTTAACCTTTAACCGCTTAATTGGTGATATTCCTCAGTTCTCAACCGAGGAGTTAGATATCCAACTGAGAGAAAAAGCCATGCAGCTAGCAGAAGAGTATGCCTGGGTTAGCAGTGAACCAATTAAGAATGTTCTGTCTGATGGCTTGTCTCTTGTTGCTTTTGCCGTTTTAGTCGCCACTGGCAGGCGAGAAATTGCGGTGATCAAGTCGTTTATGGACGAAATTGCCTATGACT
>NZ_JBYCCV010000451.1:0-1185 GCF_057473825.1 Aliterella sp. E5.1 | reverse complement strand
AATCAAATGGAGTTAATAGCCATGACTAAACCAACCGTCACCATCGTAGTTGTACCCCGCGAACGTTTTAGCTGTACTCAAGACTCCTTAGAGAGCCTCTACGCACATACCGATTTTCCTTTTGAATTGATTTATGTAGATGGAAATTCCCCAGCAAAAGTCCAGAAATATTTGCAAGCAAAAGCTCAAGAAAAGAACTTCAAAATTATTCGTACAGATTACTACCTTTCCCCCAATCACGCCCGCAACATTGGTTTGAGTCAAGTTGATAGCAAATACGTTGTTTTTGTTGATAACGATGTGATCTTCTCCCCCGGTTGGCTGCAAGCTTTAGTTACCTGTGCAGAAGAAACAAACGCCACCGTTGTTGGACCCTTGATGTGTGAAAAAGAACCTATACACCAACGAGTTCATTTTGCTGGTGGAGAATCTCGCATTGTTACTGATATCAAAGGCAAACGCCATTTGCGCGAGAAAATGTACAAGCAAGGTCATCAAGTAACAGCATTACGACCCCAAATTCATCGCACTCAAACCGAGTTAGCAGAGTTTCATTGCGTCCTAGTTCGTAAAGATATTTTTGAACGCATTGGTTATTTAGATGAAGGTATGCTCAACACCAAAGAACACCTAGATTTTTGCATGACAGTAGCGCAGGCGGGAGGAAAAGTATATTTTGAGCCTGATTCTCTAGTTACTTACGTCCCAGGTCCACCGCTTGAATTAAGCGATTTGCCTTTCTATATGTTGCGTTGGAGCGATGCTTGGACTCTAGCAAGTTTGCAACGCATCCGCGAAAAGTGGGACTTGTCAGAGGATGGTTACTTTAAAACAAAGTACAAAAAATTGGGAGTAAGACGAATAGCGACAATCATTAAGCCTTTAGTTCGTCGCTTTAGTTTTGGCTCTGAAAACAAACCGTTGAAAAAAGTCTTGAAGTCCCTAGACAAAAAACTCAATCGTTATCTCACAGACCGTTATGCAAAAATGTTACCTCAACGTAAACTACAGCTAAAGCCCATTCAACAAAACCAATCTGCAACCCCAGAATTGTCTAGCGTGTAGTAGTGCAATTAATTCGGCTCAATGTATTGATGGAATAATCCTGTCTACTGGAGGCTCTGTTAGCCTTGCAGTCCGGCATATTTGCTGGTGATACGATACCTAGAAAAACTGTGTGTGACG
>NZ_JBYCCV010000450.1:0-1242 GCF_057473825.1 Aliterella sp. E5.1 | reverse complement strand
GTGGTTGCAAGCAAAGAGGTTTATCCGAGAGTTCTATCATCTGTGTAAATCTTTCTTTGCTGTCAAGCGCTTGTTTGAGCTAGTAACTCACCGACAAATTTTTAATTTCCCAAAGATATTCATGTATGGTGCATTTTCATGAACCATTCAGGATTGCTATAGACAGATTCTAAGTCGGGTAGAAGACGCTTGTACTCCTCTAAAGGCAAAGCAGCTAAAAGCCGATTTTTCCTCAAATTACGGGTTGTTTGAATCACGAAGATTTGACAGGTTTTCCCTTAGTTAGTATTCATACAATTAACATGGGTAAAATTTGAAAGCTTCTAGCCCTAGATGAATCATTTGTAAACAAACTTAGTAAGCGATCGCACGTTCTGACTTTATGCTATTTTTCCGTACAGTATTTGCGGGCTGTGGTTGAGATAGTAACAAATTATATTTTCTAAATCTTCTAGCATATAAGGTTTAGTAAGGTAGTCGTCAAAACCTGATGCTAGTATCTGTTTTCTTTCATCTTCCATTGCCATTGCGGTAACTGCAATAACTGGAATTGCCGATGTGAGAAAATTTTGTTTGAGGCAATGCAATACTTCTAACCCGCTAATATCAGGCAGAGCAATATCTAATAAAATCAAGTTTGGTTGGTAACACTGGGCTAATTGTAAGGCTGACTGTCCATTAGACGCAGTAATACTAAAGTAGCCGAGGCTTTCTATAATCAAGCTATTTAGCAATAGGCTATCTTCTCGATCGTCTACCGATAGAACTAAAGACATTATACAAGCCGTAGAGTTTATTCAATGTTTTTGTATGGACGCACTACTAGATATAGTTTCACAAGCTTAAATTTATCTTTTTACTTAATTACCTGTCTGCCCGTTATCGTACAATACAGCAGAAAAAACTAGCGGTTAATTGTTAGCGGATGTCAGTATTGGGGTTTTGAGCGATCGCACTTGAGTTTTACAGGTAAATGCGATTGCACCTCGGCTTGAATTGCGAG
This sequence comes from Aliterella sp. E5.1, assembly GCF_057473825.1. NCBI lineage: Bacteria > Bacillati > Cyanobacteriota > Cyanophyceae > Chroococcidiopsidales > Aliterellaceae > Aliterella > Aliterella sp. E5.1. Next base: position 239 of record NZ_JBYCCV010000450.1, on the reverse strand, counting down.
ACTTCGTAATTTATCGACTATTTAGGATCGAGGCATTGCTGCTATAAATACTACACCCGCTTAGGGTTAAAACCCCAAGCTAATAGCTTAAGTCGGCTTAAGCCGACTACTGATACTAAGTTGCGGTCAGAGGTAGTATTTGAAGATGAGGGAAGAAAGTCATTGAACGCAGGCGCTCACTATTAGAAGAAAGTTCAAGTAAGCCTTGGCAAAGTACATCTTCTACCTGTTCAAGGGAT
>NZ_JBYCCV010000449.1:0-1245 GCF_057473825.1 Aliterella sp. E5.1 | reverse complement strand
AGCAAGAGGTGGGGGGCTAGGTGGAGGGGAGTTCAGATAATTGGTTATACTTTGGTTGAGGGCAAGCAAGTCCCCGTCGCCCAGGTTGCTCAATTGCTCAACGACCATTAATTGCTTGTAGTGCGCCTGGAAATCTTTTGTCATGACTTCAATAGCCCTATCTGTCAATGGTTCCCCCTGTTTGAAGTTATTTCCAGTTTGAGAAATTCGGTCAAGATGTTTTTGAGATTTGCCTAATTCTCTTGCGGCTTTGTACCAATCCCGCAGCATATTTAGCGACGGGCTAGAAGATTGTAGGGTAGCAAGCATTTCGTCAGTCCGCTGATCAACGCGCTCTACGACTTGCTGAAAAAGTTGCATGGGGTCTACTGTCTCTGTCGCACTTGTCGCAGGCTCTCTAGAAGGTACGGGAGAAGTAAACCTTTCGCTAGAAGGTTCTTTGTTTATTGGTGGCGCTTCCACGTGTGTAGTATTTGCAACAGTCTCATTAACACTTTGTACAGATTCTTTTACTTGGCTTGCAGTCAAAGTCGGCTCTTTTTCTACTTTGGCTGTACTTTGAGGTACGCTCTTAAGTTCAGCAGCAGGAGTTGGGCTTAATCCAATATCAAACAAGCTTAACTGAACTCCAAGAGGTGCTTCTAGTAAAACCTGAGTGCTGGCAGAAGACTTCAAGGATGATTTAGGTTTAGCTGATTCTTCAGTTACTGCCTGTGGAGGTTGCAACGATGACTCTACAGCTTTTTGTGCTGACGGATGACTAACAACAGTTGCAATGGCGGGTGCTTGCTCCAAGGGCTGCTCTACAGTTTTTAGAGCAACGGCGGCTTTCTCTACCTGTTGGGGAGCTTCTGTTTGCCCTGGGTTTTTAACCTGGATTAGAGTTTGTTCTTGACCTGGTGCTGGTTGATTTAGATTCTTAACCTCTACTAAAGCTGGTTCCTGTAACGATGCTGACTGTTGTTTCGTTTGAAAAGCCGATAGGGCAGCTTTGCCAAATCCTTGTTCTATAGAACCCATTTGACATCTTTCCCTGGAAGGAAGTAACGTTAAGGCAAAAACATAATGCAGATGCCATGCCGTACCAGAGCAGCCTCACCGACGAAGAGTGGAAAATAATAGAACCTTTACTACCTAAGATCCTACCGCCGAAGAAGCAAACAAGACCTTCTAACTGGAGCAAGCGCGAAATCTTGGATGGCATCTTTTATCAACTGAAAAATGGTTGTAACTGGCAAGACTTGC
>NZ_JBYCCV010000448.1:0-1183 GCF_057473825.1 Aliterella sp. E5.1 | reverse complement strand
ACTTTGCTTAAATACAATAAATTAACTTATCTTTATCTTGTACTTAACTATTAACCACTATCAATTAAGTATGTATGTGCTAAGTTGTGTTTTTTTAAGCAATGCTAAAAAACTTGTCTCAAAAAATGATTGTTAGGGCGATTAGTGTAGTTACTGTTATAGCAGTAATTTCTACTGCCGATCCTTCAAAAGCAGCTGTTTTTTTCTATAATTTCACAATCAATGATGCTGCCGGTAAAGCCACTGGCATGGGTTCCTTCACTTACGATGACTCAGATCCGAGAATTATTACTCCTTCAGGAGATACGTTAAAGGTCTCTAGCCTAGACTTTTCTTGGTTAGGTAAAGTTTACACTGCAGCTGATGACTCACGACTTGACTTAACTCCCGACCTTTCTCCAGCTATATATGTCAAACAAGGAACTTCAAATTTTTTAAACGCTCTAGATTTTGTCGTTGATACTCCCAATCAACTATTCGCGTTCGAGCCTACATTTAATGGAGCTAGTGGATCTACGTCCTTTTCAGCTTTTTCACCTCAAAATGCTTCTTATAGGGCAGGGACAGTAACTTTTACTGCCGTTCCCGAGCCTAATAGCATTCTCGGGTTAAGCGTCTTCAGTCTTGGTGCTCTACTTATGCTGAAGAAAAGGGGTATATTATAGATCCGTCATTTGTCCCCTAGATTGGTAAATCACACTTGTACCTGTCGACAAATAATCTAATGACTAAATCGTGCATAACCTCCATAGCGCCTTAGCAAAGTGTGGGACAGACGGCTCTCTGTTGCCAAGCCCAAAGCTTGGAGGTTATGTCTGCTCTTTGAACAGTTATAGTCCCTAAATGATGAATGCACCCAAATCTAGTTGAAGTAGTTGACAAGCAAGCGCTAGGTAATTTTTATTTCTCTCAGCTTTTGTTGAATTTATTTATCACTAAAATCTTTATCTAAAGCAGACTCCAGGTCTTAATCTCCTGAAAGTGACAAATAAGGGATATGCTGCGCCGCACTAGACTATATTACCGCGCTGCTCTATTGCTGCAAGCTGGCAATCTATCTCTACACGAATGCTGCCTGCTGTGGAATTATTACGCTACCTCCTCTGCTATGCCTGCCTCTGCCCAACTTGAATATCAGGCGATTGAGCGCAAGCGTGAGGAGACTTTTTTGCTTGCGAGATCG
>NZ_JBYCCV010000447.1:0-1062 GCF_057473825.1 Aliterella sp. E5.1 | reverse complement strand
GAGGCGCAGCCGGAGCATTTCAAATCAATTTTGCACAGTCTGTGGTGGGCCGTGACGACATTAACAACAGTTGGGTACGGTGATGCCTACCCAATTACCGCCGGGGGCAAACTGTTCACCTTTTTGATCCTCATGATTGGTTTGGGCATTGTGGCGGTGCCAGCCGGACTTGTTGCCTCAGCGCTATCAAAAGTCATAGAGGATGAGGAAGAATGAAATATGATAAAGAAAGTCAAGATTGACACCCTTCCGCTGTATTTCTAAATACGTATCCTTATCAGAAGGCTCTTCGGGTTCCTAGTTGCCTTAGATTGCGAAATATAGTCTTCGTTGCCAATATGAGAACTTTGCAAGATATTGAACATGCTGTTAGCCACTTATCGCCAGAGGATCTCGCTGCTTTTCGAGCCTGGTTTGCAGAGTTTGATGCGCAGATGTGGGATCGCCAGTTTGAGGAAGATGTGGCCGCAGGTCGGCTGGATGGACTGGCTGAGAAAGCCTTGCAGCATCTGCGGGAGGGGCGCTGTACTGACCTGTGAGATACCGGGCAACTCCTGATTTTTGGTATCACTACCAACAGTTACCGGATGACATTCAAGAACTAGCTAATCGTTGTTACGCGCTACTGAAACAGGACTCTCGCTATCCATCGCTGCATTTCAAGAAAGTGGGACAATTTTGGTCAGTGCGGGTAGGACTGCATTATCGCGCTTTAGCAGTAGAGAAAGGTGATGACGTAGCATGGTTTTGGATTGGAACCCATGCGGAGTATGACCGATTATTGCGAAGTAGGTAGTGCAAGCTAACAACGCAGTGGATTAGCGGAATTCCTGACTTCCCTGCTTTTGAGTCCTACTGTGATGAACTTCTCCCGCCTCGTGACCAGAATTATTTTGATGATGACAGCGCCTCCCCACAACGCCACCCATCCCCACACCAGAGCCGAGTGGCGACCATTAATATATAGGGACAGGCTGGTGCTTCATTTTTGTCACCTTAATGAGCTATCCTGATTCTTCCCAACCTTCCTAGCCGGAGTCTTCTTCATTGTCAAAGCCAGAA
>NZ_JBYCCV010000446.1:0-1174 GCF_057473825.1 Aliterella sp. E5.1 | reverse complement strand
GGGATAAGGGATATTGCTCGGGTACTCAAGGTCAGTCCTACCACGGTCATTAAAGAATTAAAAAAAAGCCTGGGACTAAGCCAAGTTAACCAAAAGCTCTTGGAGACTCTCAACCCAGAAAATATTGAGGTTGATTTCATCGGTGCTGAAGAGAGTGAGCAAAAAAATATTGTAGTAGAGTCAGAACTAGATGAAATGTGGAGTTACGTAGGTAATAAACACAATCAGCGCTGGTTTTGGCATGCAATTGAGCGCAGAAGTGGGCAGGTGTTAGCCTATGCATTCGGTCGTCGCACAGATCAAGTCTTTCTCCGCCTCAAAGAATTACTCGAACCTTTTGGAATTAGGAAATATTGTACCGATGGGTGGGGTGCATATGAAAGACACATCCCAGAAGAGCAACATGAGATTGATAAGCGTAAGACCCAACGTATCGAGCGTAAACATCTGGGGTTGCGAACCCGAATTAAGCGTTTAGCCCGCAAAACAATCTGCTTTTCAAGAAGTGAAGAGATGCATGATCTTGTGATCGGTCTGTTTATCAATCGTTATGAGTTTGGACTCCTAATTTGATCTCTTATCAACACATCTGAGCCATTACCCAATTTTCTATAAAAAAACCAAAGTTTCATTTTGATTTCATAGTTAGCTGTTAACATGGTGAATAATAGATTCATTCAAAAAGTGATTACACATAACAATTGAGATTGGGACAAAGCGTTATGGTGATGGATAAAGTAATTAATAGTTCAGATGTGATTACTCAATTTTTAAAGGAAGAGAGTGTTTTACAACGTAACTGTCCAAGTCATTACTATTAATAATTACTAAAGATGTTATTAGCAATCGAGAATATTGCTATTAGCCAATCTATAACTTTAAAGTTAAGGGGATTGAATGTATACCTCTGAAGAGAAAAATCAGAATTATTTTGAAGAGCAGTTATCGTTATGCTCTTATTCAAATTCAAGCTAAGAAACCTATGATATTTGAGAAACGATCGCGAGTTTTTGATTGCTTTTATTGAACAACGAGTAATCGCTAGTTCTAAAGCGGTCGCTCTAAATTAGACCTTGTAATTAGTGACTCATATAACAAGTAGGTATCAGTATTCTGAAATTTTCTCATTACTTAGTAACTGTAGGTACAGGGGCAGTAATTGTCTTTAGATCGG
>NZ_JBYCCV010000445.1:0-1034 GCF_057473825.1 Aliterella sp. E5.1 | reverse complement strand
GGGGACAATTCCAAGTTGAGCGCCAAAAGGCAGAAGCCCCGACTCAAAGCTTTTCCCAAGACATGATCTTTGAGCAGGATCCGGTGCAAATTTTGAACGCTCTCCTGCCCCTGTATCTTAATAACCAGTTGCTGCGAGCTTTGCAAGAATCTGCTGCCAGTGAGCTGGCAGCGCGAATGACGGCGATGAATAATGCCAGTGATAACGCTACAGACCTGATTAGTAGCTTGACGCTCTCCTATAACAAAGCCCGTCAGGCCTCAATTACCCAGGAAATCCTGGAAGTGGTTGGCGGAGCTGAAGCCCTGGGCTAACTCCAAGTCCCTGACTCTACCTTCAGCGTCTGCAACCCAGGCGCTGTTTTATTTGCGGCAACTTAAGATCTTGCTGGGCTATAGTTGAGGTCATCTGATTTTTTAATTCCATCTGTTTCTTTAAACTCTAAGTCAGCACCCGCTCTATGAAAGTGCTTGTAGCTGGCGTTGCCGGATTTATTGGTTATCATTTGGCTCAACGCTTATTAGCAGAGGGTGAGCAAGTATGGGGAATCGATAATCTCAACCCCTACTACGATGTCAATCTTAAGCAAGCCCGATTGGATCAATTAAAGGTTCAACCAAACTTTAGGTTTCAGCCTCTGGACCTCGCGGATCGGGCCGGGATGACGGGCCTATTTGAGGCGCAGCGGTTTGAGTGCGTGGTCAATTTGGCTGCCCAGGCGGGGGTGCGCTATTCTCTCCAGAACCCCTTTGCCTACGTTGATAGCAACTTGACAGGATTTGTGAATTTGCTAGAAGGCTGCCGACATCATCAGGTTCCCCACCTGGTGTTTGCCTCTTCCAGCTCTGTCTATGGCGCTAACGTCAAGGTTCCCTTCTCCGTGGGGGATAATGTCGATCATCCTGTCTCTCTCTACGCCGCCAGTAAAAAGGCCAATGAGCTGATTGCCCATGCCTATAGCCATCTTTATCAGCTCCCAACAACGGGATTGCGCTTCTTTACCGTTTATGGCCCCTGGGGCCGGCCGGACATGG
>NZ_JBYCCV010000444.1:0-1084 GCF_057473825.1 Aliterella sp. E5.1 | reverse complement strand
GGCGGTGGAGTATTTGCGCGAGTGCGAGGCTTTTTTAACCCAAAAGCAGCAGCAAATGAGTTTATTGATTGAAACTTTGACAGAGCAACCTGATTCTTTTTGAAACCCGCTTACTAATAGCTAAAATCGGCTTAAGCTGAGTAATACATCTTTCACAAGATGTCGAAAATATTTGGCTGTTCGTTAAAGACTCTTTCTGTAGCCGCTAAACCTACATCTTGAGCTAATAAATCAATGCCATCAATAATCTTAGGGACTTTCTGAGTATCAATTTGGAGACTAGCAAAGCATTCTCGCCGATAATCTGGTCTTTCCTGAAAACGTTGGATTGCTCTTTTTAGTGGACGCATGACTTCGTAGGCTTTCTCAGCCTTTTTCACAGCTTCAGGAGGAAGGACAGATTGGAGTCTCAGAACAGCTAAATCGATTAAATCTCTAGATTCAATGCTTTCGTCTGCAAAGCGATCGCTATTTGCCAATAATTTAGAGGTAAAACAATCACTCACACTTAGACAAGCAACAGGCGACCATTCTGGATATCTAGGCGAATCTAGTTCAAAGCGCACCTCCGCAATGATTTCCGTTTTGATCGGCTCATCATCAACCAAAACTATCATCCGAATTCCATATTGGTCAGTAGTACCGCGCCCGATTTTGATTTTACTTAAATCTCGGAATAATCCTTTATAACCACTATCAAATACAATCTTTCGTAAGAATCCATAACCTGATGAAGATACTGAAGCAATAAAATCAATATCTTTACTCCAACGATATTCATCCAAGTCAAGTGCTAAAAGGGTTCCGCCTCTAAAGTAAGCAGAACCCTTTTTAAGAATTTCATCATCTAAGCTATTTAAAATAGTTAGGATTTTATTGTGATGATCTAGCTCAAAAGTCATAACGTGGCTTGTAGCCAAGACTTATATCGTTTTGCAAGCTTCTGCAAAAACTTTAGTTCTTCACCTTCAAGATTATTGAATAGCTTGCGGTATGACCAACCCCGTTCGTAGCGACTTAGCATCTGCTCAGGAGTAAAGCGATAAACGTCTCCTGGTGGCGGGCCTCATTTGGTGTCGTTGAT
>NZ_JBYCCV010000443.1:0-1270 GCF_057473825.1 Aliterella sp. E5.1 | reverse complement strand
CATCCCTGACAACCCTGTCGCCGTGGTGTAGCTGAACGAGCTAATCAGATAGTCACTGTAAACCTCTAGCAGTTCCTTGTTCATCTCACTACTTTAGCTGTTTCCGTCCTCGGTGCGTAAGGTGAGTGAAATACTACTATCCCCTTGGGGCGGTTTTTTGGGGAATCTCTTTGGAGTAGTCGTGGGTGCACTTCTCGCTTTTCTATTCGCTTCGTTGCTTCACAGAAGCCAAACCAGAAGAAGGGTAAGGGGCATTGTCAATTCTTTGCTTGATACTGTTTCTAAGGACATTAAAGAAATTAAAGACGATATCATTCCTGGTATTGACACATCTCTATTGGATATCACCAGATTGCTGGAGGCATTAAACTTAGCTTCTCCCGCAAAGAAGTTCATAGAAGAACAGCTTGGCCCAGATCACAACATGGAACTGAGGGCAATACTAGATATGAAAGCTGAGGATGGATTTGAACTCAAAGCTGATATTTTTTCAAGTGGTGAGATGGATTCATTATATAAACAGGTCGGTACCTACTCCCTTAATATCGCCTCCCACATTCCATGGACGTTGCTGCTACTACCCGACATCAGTATCATTCTTCCTGAAACATATCGTAATTTGACTGCGCTGGAAGATTCTTCAGTGGCAATATCTGAGCAAAATCGCCTTTACTTAGATGCAGCCGTGGATTCCCTCAAGTTAGTAACTATCTATTGGGTAAATGCTAGAACAATTGCTGAGCTTGCAGAACTAGACCAACAACGTGATGGAATGTTCAGTGTTAGCTTGAGAATGAAAATATCCGCATTAGAGGGATTGAAGACTCTACATATCCAAAGGCGAGAACACATGCAAAAACTGGAAAAGCAGTTGACACATGAACTAAAGCGCTTGCGTTGGTAACAACTAAATCCACCAAAATATTATGGATATATAACAAATCACGGCTTTTGAGCCGCTCGAGTGCTGCCCCTTTTTATGCCGTCCGAGTTTGCACCATACAAGAAGGCAACAAAGCCTTGTAGAACACAACAAAGTGGATGCGCGACTGCCCAAAACCTCAACATTAAAATGGGAAGTTCCGCGAGTTTGGTGATAACGCTGTCGTCACTCATGCTGCCGCCGGCTACGGGCTTGCTGATAACCTCGGGTGCTAGGGCGTCAAGGGTCAATGGAGCAAAAACCAGGCCAAGTTGTGAGCAGCAATTTTGCGACAGACCCTGGCTCGGATCGAGCGAAAGGAGTTAAGTTGCCCCAGTACAAGATGTC
>NZ_JBYCCV010000442.1:0-1181 GCF_057473825.1 Aliterella sp. E5.1 | reverse complement strand
CTGTTCCGATCTGCCGTGCCTGGGGAATGAGATGTAGCTTTGGCTTACCATAGCGGTGAGCGGTTGCGAGAGATGACACCATTTTCATGCGAAGCAAGAGCTTTTTTAGATAAAGTGCAAGCTGTACGTTGCTCGGCAGGTAGAACAGCCCTAAATGAGATACTGGACAAAGCTGCTCAAGCCCCTAGAATCAAAGCAATAATTTATATTGGTGATTGTTTTGAAGAAGATCCAACTGAAGCTGTAGAAATTGCCCAACAACTTAAATTGAAAGGTGTTCGTTGTTTTATATTTCACGATACTAGCTCCCAAGCTCAAGGTTATGACATTAAGGCAGCACGTACAGCATTTGAACAAATTGCTCAGATTACAGGCGGCGCAATTCTACCTTTTGATCAGACTTCGCCGGACTTGGTTAGGGAATTATTAGCCGCGATCGCGCTCTATGCGGCTCAGGGGATCAAAGCCCTCCAGCAAAAGACTAAGCTGTTACCTGCTGCTCGTCTGTTGTTAGAACAGATGCAGTAGAAGTAGTGCCTTTCCAGTACGCAAGTATGAAAGCTGTTAGTTTAATCTGTTTGTTCTCACACAAACCATAAACGTTTATGGTTTAATACATGGTCTAATGTTTAATACTTTAATGTTTTGGTTTGGTTCATTTGGTTTAAATGTCCTAATCTAATACTGTCTGGTAATCTCAATATATGAAAAATCTCTGGCTAATTTCCTTAGTAGATAAGCTTCAACAAAATAATTACGTTTATCGCACAGCCAGGAACGGCTTTCTTAAAGCCTTCGGCGATCGCCTGCGCTGGCATGACAGTTTTACCCAACGGCTGTACTTCCATCCAGAATTGGTACACACAAACCGCTACTCGGAGTTTGATGAGTATTACTCACCTGCTGAGTTAGACGAGGAAAAGCAGGAGTTGTTTACTGCATGGAAAGATGGGCAAACAGGTTTCCCATTGGTAGATGCCTCAATGCGCCAACTTAAAACAATGGGTTGGATGAACTTTAGGATGAGGGCGATGTGCGCCACTTTCCTGTGCATTAACTGCGGTATCTCTTGGCATCATGGGGCTGAACACTATATGCAGCAACTAATCGATGGTGATCTGGGAATCGATAATTGGCAATGGCAAATGCAAGCAGGAGTAACTAATCTTCTGTGTGATACT
>NZ_JBYCCV010000441.1:0-1156 GCF_057473825.1 Aliterella sp. E5.1 | reverse complement strand
CTACTAAGGCTAGAGCTTGCTCTGACATTGGCTGAGGCAATGAGGAATCTATAACTTTTTGATAAACTTCTACTAATTCATCGTTAAGCTTGTTCATGTCATACTTTTCTTCAACACGCGATCGCCCGACTCTCCCCATTTGCTCCCAAATTTCGGGATGCTCGATGAGATAAGTTAGTTTTGAGGCGATCGCATCCCCATCTCGTTCGGGTACTAAAAACCCAGAATATCCATCTTCTACTAGCTCAGGAATACCACCGTGCAAGGTGCTAATTACTGGCATTCCCATTGCCATTGCTTCTTTTAATGTATTGATAGGCGCATCTTGATTTCCATCAACTCCAGTGACGCTAGGAGCAACAAAAATATGACATCTATCTAGAATTTCAATGATTTCTCGTTGTTGTTTCCAACCATGCAATTTGACAATAGAACTAATATTTAGCTCGGCAATCAATTTTTCAAAATGCTCTTTTAATTCGCCATCGCCGAGAATATTATATTCAAGATTTGGGTAACTATCAGCTATTTTTGCAACTGCTCTAAGGACGTATTCTATACCTTTTTTTTCTACTAGCCTCCCTGTAGTCGCAATTCGTATTTTTCCGTCTCTGGGAAAATACCGAGGTTTAAAGGCAAAATTACTACAATCTATTCCTGAGCCATGAATCAAAATTTTTGTAGGATCGCAACCTAAAGCGATCGCATAATTAGCGAAAAATTCGCAGTTTGCTAAGAAAAAATCGGTTTCTTGAAAAAGTTCTTGATAAGTTTTTTCTCCCCATTTGGGCAAAAATTTACTGATATCCGCACCTCGAAAGGTCGATATTAATTTTCCTTGTAATAGTCCAAGTTGGCGAAACCAAACACCAAATACGCCCAAGGTACTAAACTGACAATGGATAATATCATAGGATTTGTTGGTGTTTAGAAAAGGCATTGCTCGGTAAAGTAATTTTAATGACTTAGCTTGGCTTCCGTAACGAGATTTATTTAATAATTGCTGGCAAACTAAGGGATTTTTGGGAAAATTTATTAGTAACAATCCCAAACCTTTCAAACTGCGCCAAAATTCGTTCTTTGGTCGATTGGGAGCGTAGTAGGTACGCTCAAGGAGATTATATTGTTCTACTAATGGATGCACCTTAGAAATATC
>NZ_JBYCCV010000440.1:0-1157 GCF_057473825.1 Aliterella sp. E5.1 | reverse complement strand
TCCGATCTTAGAGTGCTTTGCCGATTACTTTGTAGGGTTTCGTGCTCCCCAAAAATTTGACGGTAGGCGGCCCAAATCAGCCCTTGAATCTCTGTCTCAGAATCACAATCTTCTAAGCGATAGATGTAAGGAGTATCTTCGTCTGGAACTTCATAACCAGGAACTCGCTGGTTCTGGGAAGCAGGCTTGTAGGTTAATAAAGGAATTGACATGGGGGGAGGTCCTTAAAAAGGGTTTCCAGAATAAACAACGGACGCTGGGGGTTAGCGAAGGGCTGTGCCTACACCTTAGGAGTTGTGGGAATATAGCGATAGGGCAACGCCACCCCGGTTGGCTTCACAGAAGGTTGCCGGGTCCCCGAGCGACTCATATCAGGAATCTGGACATTATTTGACCGGGCCACATGGCGTTGAGTGTCAAGATGAGGGGTGAGCATTGACTGAGCCATATTTAAAAAGCCGACCGGGATCGCATCCCGAACTACTTTCTTATCCATCTCACCCGGACGGTACTGGCGAATCTGATAGAAAGAGCGGCCTTGCAGAGAGTGAAATGCCTGCCGATCGCGCCAATCTCTTCCATAACGAGGGGTCACCAGGTTGAAGGGCCGGGCTTCCATCCGCCGCCGCTGGTAGGGAACAATATCATCGCCAAAGGTGCGACGGTACTCCTCGCTGTCCACCACCGCATCAATGAAGCCGTGCAATCCCTGGGTGGCGATCACAATTGACCAAGAAATCTGCTCATCCTGGTTATAGGTTGCCCGGCCCAAGAAACGCTTAAAGGTAATATCCACCAGCCGGTAGTTGGAGTTCGTTTCCCCAACCAGCTCCTGGTAGACCGCTGATTTGCCTAGACCCCGGACAAACTCTCGTACAGTATTTGCCCGATTCCGAAGTTGAGATTCCAAAGGGAGTTGGCGATAACTCTCCAGAATCAAATGTTCGCTAAAGATCTGCCGATAGGCAGCCCAGATTAGGTCAGTGATGCCGGTGTCTGAGGCCCGATCTGTCAGCCGATAAACCGGAGCGTCATCTTCATCAGGAATCTCAAAGCCCTCAACCCGTTGATTTTGAGTTTTAGGGGTAATTTCAAGGAGTGGAAGTGGCATAAGTAAACCTTTTTATTGATTCAGTTAAACAAGCAAAAATCTAATT
>NZ_JBYCCV010000439.1:0-1212 GCF_057473825.1 Aliterella sp. E5.1 | reverse complement strand
GAGGGCAAGGGACTGGTGCAGCAACACCAACTGGTCTATGCCGCTGTCCAGAATGCGATCGCTGCTGACCAGGTTCATGCCCTGGCTCTAAAAACCTATACCCCTGAAGGTTGGGAAGCAGTCGGCCAGCCCGTTGCTTAGGGTCAAGCCTTATGTGTTAGTTAAATTTGAAACTATTTTTGCTCGCTCACTCACTTAATCCCAGGGTAAAACCGATGACACCAGAATTAAAATCTCGAATTGATGGCTTGGTTAACCAAGACAAGATTGTGGTCTTTATGAAAGGCTCAAAGCTAATGCCCCAGTGTGGCTTTTCTAATAATACCGTTCAGATTCTTAATAGCTTAGGGGTTCCCTTCTCAACGGTTGATATTCTAGAAGACTACGAAGTTCGACAGGGAATCAAAGAGTATTCCAACTGGCCGACGATCCCTCAGGTCTACATCAATGGCGAGTTTGTTGGTGGGTCTGATATTCTGATTGAGCTTTACCAGCAGGGGGAACTTCAGCAGATGGTTGAAGTTGCCTTGGCTTCTTAAGCTCATCTTTGACCTCATCGTTCTCTCAGGCTCTAACCTTAAGGGGCTTGAGAGATTTTTTTGGGCTGCTTCTCCAAGCTAGGAACACTCACGCGTAAAACATCGGCAAAGGTGGCACAGTAGGTTGACAACCCAAAGCAGGCGGGGCTAACGGGGGTTTGATGGGTAAAGTGACGATAATCCAAGCAAAAACGATCCCATTCAGCCATTTGAATTTTGAATAATTTGATAATAATATCTGCCAGCCAACGGCTAAGGTTAATTCGAAAGTAAATTCGTTTGCCCAGGTAGGCACACATTTGCTCGATACATTGGTTGACGGTGATGGCTTGGTTGCCCAACACCAGCCATTCAGGACGGTCTGGGTCTGAATGGTCTACTAAATAGCAAACAACTTGAGCAATGTCTTGGGCATGAATAAAGTGAAAGCTCCCCTCGGTTTTAAACCAGCGGATCAGATGCGCCCAGCGCAAAACCTCTGGCAAACCGGCGGAGAGGTGGGAGTAGGGCTTGTGGGCATCTCCCCCGAAAACTAAGGTAGGAAAAACCGTCGTGATTGGAATCGCGGTTTTGAGTTGAGTCATTTGCTCAAGGCAGGTGTATTTAGACTGGACATAATCGGTGCCGAGGCTCCCGGCCTCCGGCAGCAGGGTATTATCCCGGTCAAGAACAC
>NZ_JBYCCV010000438.1:0-1159 GCF_057473825.1 Aliterella sp. E5.1 | reverse complement strand
CATTGAAAATCCCATCATTAACTCTGCATTTTCTGAACCCAAGCGGCACTTTCGATTTGATGATGAAGGCATTACTAACGACATTACTGAATCTCGCCGTATTAGTCACTATTTTATTCCTATTGCCCAACCTAAAAAGAAGAGCAAACAGGCACAACAACTAGAGCTAGACCTGGGTGAGTGGACTTCTGATCGAGTAGAAGAAAACAAATTTATCAACCAAATCCGCGATCGCGTTTTCTTATGGCGGCGGGGTGGGTATACAGGTGTAACGCCCACTACGCGGCGATTGCTTGAATATTGGCAAAATCCCGAACGAGAAAGAAAACTTTATTTCTGCCAGATAGAAGCTTTAGAAACAGTTATTTATATAACGGAGATAGCTAAAAAGCATGGCGATAACTGGATTGAAAACCAATTACGTCAATTTAATGCTGATGCTAACCCTCTATTGTTCCGTATGGCTTGCAAGATGGCAACGGGTAGTGGCAAAACAGTTGTGATGTCAATGCTAATTGCTTGGCACGCTCTCAACAAAATTGCTAACCCTCAAAATCGATTGTTCAGTGATGCCTTTTTGCTTGTAACACCAGGGATTACCGTGCGAGATCGCTTGCGAGTTCTTCAACCAAATGATTCAGAAAACTACTACAAAAAATTTGATTTAGTACCGCCGGACTTAATGCCGGAACTGGACAAAGCCAAAATAATAATTACTAACTATCATGCGTTTAAACAGCGAGAACTAACGAGTGCCGGAAAGCTGACAAGAGATATTCTTGCTCAAGGCAACGAAAGTGCTTTTACTGAAACGCCTGACCAAATGGTACGACGGGTTTGTAAAGCTTTAGGCAACAAGCAAAATATTATTGTTATCAATGATGAAGCTCACCATTGCTATTGTCGTCGCGTAGGTGATGAAGACAGCAAACTCAAAGGCGATGAACGCAAAGAGGCAGAAAAACACAACGATGATGCTAGACGTTGGATTTCTGGTATTGAGGCGATTTCTTCCAAGATTGGAGTTAAAGTTGTCTATGACCTATCTGCTACGCCATTTTTCTTAAAAGGTTCTGGTTATCCTGAAGGCAATCTATTTCCTTGGGTAGTATCAGACTTTTCCTTAATCGACGCGATTGAATCGGGTGTTGTTAAAATT
>NZ_JBYCCV010000437.1:0-1247 GCF_057473825.1 Aliterella sp. E5.1 | reverse complement strand
CCCTGAACAGTTACTAAACAAAGTCGATAAGCAATTTCGCTCTCCTACCGGGCAATGGACGGGTATTTCTGGACGAGTTCGCGTTATTGACTACAATACCAAGCTCGTCAAGCCTAGTGAACTCCCTACCTCGGTCATGCAACTAACAGCGCCAAAATGGCGTAATAAAGTTGGTTGGGCAACTACTAACGGTTCTTTCCAATCTTTTGTAACCGCCATGCGAGTGTTGGAGGGCGATCGCAAAACATTGGAGTGGTTGAGGGGAATGAAAGCCAATGGAGCTAAAAACTATAGTAGTAACTCTGCAATTGTTGAGGCTTTGGGTAGGGGAGAAATTGCTTTGGGGCTAGTTAATAATTACTATCTGTACCGATTTACTAAAACTAATCCTGGCTTCCCTGTAGCCGTCCACCATACGCGTGGTGATGCAGGAGCATTGATTAACTCAGCAGGATTAGCTGTGTTAAATACAACTGACCAAAAAAGTGATGCAGAAAAGTTTGTTGCCTATATGCTTAGTCCAGAGGTGCAAAAATACTTTACTCAAGAGTTTTACGAATATCCTCTAGTACAAGGTATCCCGGCATCACAAGAGCAAGTTTCGCTTGACCAGCTTAATCCTCCGCAGATTGACCTAAACAAGTTAGCGGATGTGAAAGAAACACTCTCTTTACTTCAAGAGGCGGACGTATTGTAACTAGAAGCAAGGAGCTAAGAGCAAGTGACAATATGCAATCTAAAGTTACAAAAACTTATAAGCTACCAGCTACAAAAACTCACAAGCCACCTATGTTCCTCGTGTTGATGGCCACACTTACTGGTATAGCGATCGCACTGCCATTAACTTATTTGGTTATTTGTACAGTTGCTATTAGTCGGGAACAGCTATGGACTTTAGTATCCCGTCCTCGTACGCTTGTAGTGCTACTCAACAGTGCGGCAATAGCAGTAGCTGCTCCATTATTTTCAGCATTAATTGCTGTACCTCTTGCCTTTTTAACATTACGGACGGATTTGCCGTGGCGGCGTTTTTGGCTAATTGCTACAACTTTACCGCTGGCAATTCCTGATTATGTGGGTTGTTTTGCCCTAATTGCTGCCTTTGGCCCAAAAGGTAGCTTGTTGCAGCTATTGTTAGAACCGTTAGGTGTGCAGGAAATACCAGAAATCTATGGCTGGACTGGCGCGCTTCTGGCAATTACTTTGTTCACCTATCCTTATTTGCTCCTAAGTGTCCAAGCTGGGTT
>NZ_JBYCCV010000436.1:0-1228 GCF_057473825.1 Aliterella sp. E5.1 | reverse complement strand
ATTGAAATGTGCTGCAATCGCTTCCATTGCCCTTCTAATCTCCACCTTCCCTGAGGCATTCATGCCGGGTTTAATTACAAGAATTGCGTCATCCGCGTAGATGTCCATTAACGTGTCGAAATCTTCCTGGATGATTGCGTCATCAGCTTTTTCGATGATCAGTTCTAACGGATGTCGTGCCATTTTGAGATGCAATCCTCTTATGCCTAACTATGGTTATACGACAGTCTGACGCACAACCCCCCTATACAAGATATTAGATGTCAGTTGTCGCATAACATCCTCCTCAAGGGAATTATATGTCAAGTGTCGGATAATACCCCTAAACAGGATAGAAATGCGACATATTGTCGGATAACACCCCTATTTCCGACCCTATTGCGACAAATCCTTGAATAACTACAATGCCCCCTTCTTTGGAGAAACAGCCGCCACGTCTGTTAGATCAGGTCCGTCAATCAGCGAGACTCAGGCATTTCAGTCACAAAACTGAGAAGTCCTACATCCACTACATTCGTGCTTTTATCCTTTTCCATAACAAGCGTCATCCCCGAGAAATGGGGGTTCCAGAGATTCGCGCCTATCTTTCTCACCTTGCTATCGAAAAACATGTAGCAGCTTCAACTCAAACTGTTGCGTTGAGTGCACAATGACTCTGCCATTAGAGCAACCGGGTTGACTATGAGCTACCTCAGTTAAGAGGGCTGCGGCTTTTCAGACAGGGTCAATAAAAAGGCCAGGTTTTCTTCCGCTTGAAGTGCATGGGGGGTGTGGGCTGGCATAAACACAAAGGTGCCGGTTTCTAAGGGAATAACTTCTCCTGCCAGGGTCAAAGTCCCCTTTCCCTCCACCCCCAGGACAGTGGCGTTGCGGCTTGAGGTGTGTTCCGAGATCTCAGTGCCCGCGGCTAAACAAAATAGGGTCTGCTCGCAGGCACGATCCTTGAACAGAACTTTACTAAAGACGCCTGACTGGGGATATTCAATTTGCGCTTGCAGATGCATCACCATTGATTGAGATGCGGTTGTGGGAGCCATGATTGATTAACCTCCAAATATGCCGGTTGAATTAACAGTGGATTAGGACTGAGTTGGTTGGGTAATAGTGCACAGGGCAATGTAGCCTAAATCCTGCCGATGCTGGTGGAAAACCCGGCCCATTTCCAGAACCCGGCGGCGAATAGCTGGATTCTTCAGGATATTCCAGCCAATTTGAGCAGTCCCTACAA
>NZ_JBYCCV010000435.1:0-1316 GCF_057473825.1 Aliterella sp. E5.1 | reverse complement strand
GGGAGTATCCTTACCCTTACAAGGGTAGGTTTTTTACAATTAGGTGAGTGAAGAATCAAAAATAGGATAGAAGTAACGAAAGAACCCAAAGAAAATAGGTTAGAGATGAAATTAAATCAACATCTCAAAAATTGGAAACAGATTGTCAGTTATCGATTCCCTCATCTGAGCTTACCTCAAGTGTCTGGATTGGCAACGCGCGAGTTTTGGGATGGTAATGACACAATCAAGCAGTCTTACAAGAGTCTCAAATTTAATTGCAAAAGTGAATCAAGAAAGAGAAAATACGGTACGCCAGAGATTAAAGGAATGGTATAAAGCGGGAGAGGCGAAAGAAAAGATAGGGAATAAAAGAGCATCTCTAGAAGTACAAGAATGTTTTAGTTCATTACTTACATGGGTTGTAGATTTACTACCTCCGCTAAACAAAGAGCTACCCATAGCTATAGATGCCACGAACATCGGTCAAAACTTTACTGTTCTTTCAATTAATGTCCTTGATCGCAGGTCTGCTATTCCCATAGCGTGGAAGGTCATCCAAGGAACAGAAAAAGGAAGTTGGAAACCATATTGGCAAGAACTATTTCAAGCTCTCAAAAATATTGTACCGACAGATTGGAAAGTCATTGTTAGTGCTGATAGAGGATTATATGCTTCTTGGTTGTATGAACAGATTGTCGAATTAAACTGGCATCCATTTTTGAGAATCAATCATCAAAGTCAATATCGGTTGCTAAATTCATCTTCATGGCATTCCCTAGCAACCGTTGTTTCTCATCCTGGTAGTTGTTGGTCAGGACAAGTTGCTTGCTTTAAAACCAATACCCTCAATTGTACTCTTCTAGCTCGATGGGACGATGGTTATACTGACCCTTGGCTCATCCTCACAGATTTAAAATCAACGGATGCTGATATTGGTTGGTATGGATTTCGCTCTTGGATTGAATGCTCTTATCGAGATATCAAAAGTGATGGTTGGCAATGGCACAAAACTCGTTTACGAAAACCAGACCGAGCCGAACGTCATTGGTTAGCAATGGCTGTCGCTTTACTCTGGATGGTTACTCTTGGTGGAGAACAAGAAATCTTATCTGATGGACTAATTAGTGTTCGTTCTGAGCCACATCAACTTACTCCTGCTCGTCAAATATCTTGTTTTCTTAATGGTTTGTTAACTGTAGTAGCGCGACTGCTCAATGGTCAGTCTTTGTTTCTCGGTCGTTTGTTTCCTTTATCCTTTAATCGTTTCAGCGATTTATCTTTTTCTGATTCTTCCTAATTGTAAAAAACCTACCCTTGTAAGGTATCCTTACCCC
>NZ_JBYCCV010000434.1:0-1230 GCF_057473825.1 Aliterella sp. E5.1 | reverse complement strand
TCCTTCCAACCAAGGTTCAAAGTCTTTGAAGGGAACAAAGACTATCTTCTCCTCTGAGCCGCAACCAAAAGCGACGAATGAGGTTTTAGCTTTGTTGAGTAGTTCGCGTTGGTGCGGGTGAAAGGCGAACCAGTAGAAATATTTAGAGGCTCGGTCGTACTGCTTAGAAACGGTGCAAAGGACAACATCGCTTTGGTCTGGCGTCGCATAAATAGCCCTTGACTGTTTTATGAGCGATAAACCCAGGTGACTCTGGATTCGTTCAATACTCGCTTCGTGAAAGCTCACAGGAACAAATTTAGGTTCGGCTTTCAGCTTAGTTTTTGGCTCAAGGGCTGCAATTTCAAGTGGTTCGTCCACAACATCTTTGCGCACATCCTCAGCAGTGAAGAACACCAGTTCAATGATTTCATCGAGCTTGGTGAACTCTCGGGGAATCAAAATGTCGCTAATTCTTTTGATGATCTGCTGATCGTCAACTTCTTCTTTCAAAAGCATAAGGCGTATAAGCGCGTCGACACTGATCAGGCGAACGTCCCAGGCATATCTCGAGCCGCGAATCTGCGCCTCGAGATCACCTGTATCTTTCCGTCCGACAACGATCAAAATAGAGGAGGATTCCGCACCTATCTCACCGCTTCCGGCGAGTCGCCTACGGTATTCAGCAATGGTATTCAGATCAATGCGGTACGCATCAGTTGTTTTGACCTCGACAACTATGCTGTGGTTACCGTTCGCCATCCAGAGACCGTCAAAGCCGATCACCCCGGACTTTCCACGATATTGGCCGTCTCTGACCGCGTAACCCAATCTTCTGCCGATTTGATTTACGACATCTTGTAGGGCGAGACCACTATCCGTAAAACTCTCCGCTAAACAGTCCTCAGCGTAGCCTTTGAGGAGGTTAGACGGAACGATAGCTAAGAAGTCACGAAGCTCGTTAGAAGTTAATGATCCGTCCCGCAATTTTCCCGAACCCGCGAACGCAATAATCTGCTGCAAGTGCTTGTCACGCAACTGTTCGGGAGAGTTTTTCCACAAATCCTTTAATGCCACCGCTAACTTTACAACGCCGTCTAGCCTGACTTCGCAACAAACCCCACGCTCAAGGCAGCAGCGACAACACCGACTTCGGAATCAGCTTGTCCTTAAACCAGACGATCTTCGCCGGGATGTCGTCGAGCTTGATCCCCGCCTGCCCCAAGTTGAGCCTCTCCGACACCGCCAGGA
>NZ_JBYCCV010000433.1:0-1241 GCF_057473825.1 Aliterella sp. E5.1 | reverse complement strand
AACAATTTCCCATGAGGCGACCCTGCAAGACCTGGTTAACCTATGCCTAAAAACTGGATATTCTCGCATCCCGGTTCAGGAGGAGTCTAAGGACGAGATTGTGGGCGTAATTCATCTCAAACGCGCCTTGCAGGAGCTTAAAGCCCAGGGGAATCAACCTGTGACTGTTGCCATCGACCCCCCTGTTTATATCCCAGAAACAAAACGAGTGGCAGACTTACTCAAAGAAATGCTGCAGCAGCGATTGCATCTGGCGATCGTGGTTGATGAGTATGGCGGCACAGTTGGACTTGTGACCCTGGAAGACATTTTAGAAGAGCTAGTGGGGGAAATCTATGATGAGAGTGATGTTCCAGTAAGGTTATCGGTCCGTTCTGGCTTAGGCAGAGGAGGGCTTCCCCGGAATCCCTCCGGTTCAAGCAAAACTTAAGCGCTTGGTTTGATGGCGGGGGAATAGACAAAGTCAGCTCCGGTTTGACATCGAAATCAAAGGCTTTGAAGCCCCATCATTGAGTCGTTTGTTCAAATTCTGAGATTGTGAATAAACCGCTCGTTATGCTACCATCAGAAGCCGTGGGCAAGAAGGGTCGGTGCCCGAGTGGTTAATGGGGGCGGACTGTAAATCCGCTGGCTATGCCTACGCTGGTTCAAATCCAGCCCGGCCCACCACAGTCAATTAGATGCCCGTGTGGCTCAGTGGTAGAGCACACCCTTGGTAAGGGTGAGGTCGCGAGTTCAATCCTCGCCACGGGCTTTATAAAGAAAGCAAATCAATGTCTTACGGGATATAGGTTATAGCGGCTGGCAATTTAAGTTGCTGGGTGTTCTTTATTATCATTAGTGCATAATACTCTGTAATAATTGGGCGTTCTTGGATCTTTTGTGGCTAAAAGTGGTACGCGAAGTGGTACGGATTCTGCTGACGATGGCTAGATGATATTAGGTGTAACCGCTCTTTATAATTAAGATCTACCGGATCAACAGATTTTGTAGAGAATCGCTGAATGCTTATGAAGCGCAAAACAACTCAGAAAATCAACAAATCTACCAAGACCGGCCATTCCGTCAAAGGCAAAGGCTCTACTGGGAAGAAGATCAATTTGCTCCGCGTTGTTCAGGAGCCAACCGGCGGCTGGGCTGTAAGGAAAGGGAATCAACCTCGGAGTACCGAGACCTTTTCCTCTAAAAAAAAGGCTTATAATGCCGCTCGTGTCATGTGGGCGCAGGCTATCCAACGTCAG
>NZ_JBYCCV010000432.1:0-1235 GCF_057473825.1 Aliterella sp. E5.1 | reverse complement strand
CTCGGTGTTGATCAATGAAAACCCCCTGGGGAAGCTTGCCGCCGTTCCAAGTCATCAGGTGCTGTTTGACCCGTTTAAGGCCGGTGCCAGAATCAGCCACAATCCGGTTGACATCAGCGCTGTAGACATCCCTGAGCACCCGCTGCACAAAGTCATCATCCCGATTTAATAGGGCTGGGGCTCGACTCGAACTGGTTTTTTGTTGAATGATCTCCCACTGGTTTTGCAGAACTTCAAGGTCTTCAATAATTGCTTCTTCGTCGACGTTTTCTGCCTCTGTGCGAACCAGTAGACCCATGCCCGCAGGCTTAATCAAGATTGCCAAGGCTCTGAGCCGATTCCGCTCATGTTCATTGGGAATCCGCCGGGACAAATTTACCCCCCGACCAAAGGGCATCAGGACCAGATACCGGCCTGGAAGAGAGACATTGCCGGTCAGTCGAGGCCCCTTGTTTCCCGTGGGCTCTTTCATGATTTGAATCAAGGCTTTTTGCTGAGGTGCTAGCAATTCTGTGATTGCTCCGGCACTGCGCTTGAGTTTTAAGGGTCCTAGATCAGTGACATGAATAAAGCCATTGCGCTCGGAGTCGCCAATATTTACAAAGGCTGCATCAATACCAGGCAGGACATTTTCAACCACACCTAGGTAAATATCCCCCACTTGATGGCTACCGGTGGCAACCACCAGCTCTTGAATTTGATCTTCAGAAAAAACAGCAGCAATTCGATGCTGCTCGGCAATGACGATTTGTTTTGGCATTCAATTTCCTCAAAATTTTTCGACCACGGGAGCCGGGTGGGCATTCCTGGCTCTAGGGCTGAAATTAATTAAGCAATGAGAAACATAGATTTTGGCTCCAACAGGGCTGATAGAGTTTGTGACCTAGGATTTTGAGCAACAATCATGGTTTTCCCGCCTGTGCTTAGCTTGGGACCCATGGTGCTGGTAGCCTTTATACTGGCTTCTCGCAACCATAAAATCACTAAAAACATCTAATAAAAATCCTATCGGAAACCGTTAATATGCACGATAGCCATGAGCATTTGCCCAATAAAAGCTCAGGCTGCATCTAGAGATTAATGAAGTCTGGTAGAAGCAAGCTGTACCTAGCATCTCCTGCTGGCCAATTTGGCAACACCCCTAAGAGCCTCTTGCCTACAACTGCTTCTATTGAGAAGCATTATAGCGTGGAGTTTAGCCCCTGCCACGATCAAATTTGACCGGGGGACAAATT
>NZ_JBYCCV010000431.1:0-1282 GCF_057473825.1 Aliterella sp. E5.1 | reverse complement strand
ATTCTTGATCAACTGCACTTGAGCAACTATAGCAAAACGCCAAAAGTCACTGAGTTGTGATCTGCTTAAGATTCACGGTGAAGCGATCTTCTCTGTTTTAACCAATTTAAGGAAGTTTGTCTGCTGCTGATTGCTTCTAAAATTGGCCGCAAGTTAAGGATCCTACCTCAAATAGTGTTGCTAATCACAAATCAAAAAGATTATTCACATCAAAGTCAAGGGTTGACTTTTAAAATAAAGCCTAGTTTAATCTTCTGCTAGTGTGATCTTGATTTGAACAAGATTTGAACAAGAAAATATCTGTGTAGCCTTCTACATGGAAGCACTCAGGTTTTTTTGGAGAATATTGCCCAAAAATGCCCTAAAACCTGACTGGAACCTTGTTTTTGAAATATTGAGGAAGGCGATTGAGACATTACAAATTCTCAGCAGATCTAACATCACTGCTTTTGATGGGACTGCTAACCTCTGGTGTAACGCTCCTAAACTCACCTAAAGCTCAAGCAGAAGAATCCTTACAAGCCAAAGTTGACCAGGCCATGTTGCAGGAAGTCTCGATAGAGGTACCCCAACCGGTGATTGATCTTCGCCGGGCAATCATTGGCCAAGAAAGCGGCGGCAAATTTCAAGCCGTGAACCCCTATTCAGGGGCGCTTGGGTACGGGCAGGTGATGCCCGAGAATGTCGGCCCTTGGTCTAAAGAGGCCCTCGGCTATAGTATTTCAACGACTCAGTTTCTCAATGATCCAGCCCTACAGCTGAAAATTATTGACTTCAAACTAAAGCAGTACTGGCAAGCAGCGATTGCGGATGCTAAAGGCGATGAGGTAATTGCCGTTCGCCGGGTTGCCTCCCACTGGTACAGCGGCAAACCCTATCGGTACTCCTCCACCCGAGCGCAATACTATGGCGGGCATCGCTACCCCAGTATTGCCGAATATACCCTTGAGGTTTTGGCAAGATACCAGAAAGAGCAGCAATACATGCTCCAAGCCAGCACAAGCTTAAGGAACTCTCTGCCCTTGGAGTCTCCTCTAGTTCCAGGGATGAATTAACCCGATCGCCAGATCGCATCTGCTACCCGGCAAACCTCGCGCATCTGAGGGCCATCGTGAATTCTCAGGATATCAGCGGAGCCTGCGATCGCAGCGCTACAAGCCGCCGCAGTTCCCCAAATCCGTTTTTGCGGATCGGGCTGATCTAGAATCTTGCCAATAAAGCTCTTGCGCGAGGGACCAACCAAAATTGGACAGCCCAGGGAACGCAACTCCGGCAAGCGGCG
>NZ_JBYCCV010000430.1:0-1331 GCF_057473825.1 Aliterella sp. E5.1 | reverse complement strand
TGGCAATCCTGATACCAAGGTATTCATCACCGATATCGTGCAAAAGCTTGTATTTCAGGATGAGGAGGGGAATACTGTTTCTGAGACTGATGGTTCTTTGGTGGGCAAGATTATTGAGGTGAGGTTCAATTCCCTACACTGAGGGAATTGCTAAACAAGCTTTTCTGCGAACAGCTTTAAGCGCGGCTATTTTATTGAGTAGTGTTTAGTCAGTTTTGAGTTGGGTCATTTGGTGGTGGATGCCGCCTAATTTCTCTATCAGCAGCACAAATATTAACTATCCTGGCTCGGTTGAATGTTAATGCTGCGGCGGTGGCGCGTCCTGTTGGTGTTAAGCCAATAATCAAAAGTGTATCTGTTGACCAAATAAAGTGTTCTTGCCAACTGTCAGTACGAGGGTTAAATAAGGGTACCTCTGATAATGATTGTTCATCAAAGGCAACCAATTTGTCTGATTTTTGGCGATTGCAATGAAAACACGCTAGAGCCAGATTATTAATTGAATTATCCCCATCTTTGGCAAGAGGAATTACGTGGTCTACAGTGAAAGAAACATATTGCCATTGTTCCGATGCGTGACAATATTCGCACAGCAGCTTGGCTCGTTGTCGTACTTGATTTTGAGTAGCTTCATTAATGTAACGATTTGCGGACAATCTCTAATTCCTTGTCATTAACTTTCGTTCTGATTTAGAGATACATTTCTAACCGTTCGATTCACCAAACTTAAATAATCGTCTAATTCTTCATATTCATCTAATTCTTTGTTTTCCTCTGAAGTAAGTGCCGATTCTTTTTGTTTAGTTAATAAGGCTTCAATTCTCCCCTGTACTAAGCTAGAAGCTCGAAATATTGGCACTCCTTCCATTAACTCGATGCGAACAGCACCGTCCAATGGCAAACTGTTGGGCAAATGTGACAATTTCATAGGTAAATTGGTTGTCATGGCATCTTTTCCAAAATATACAGTCTTCATTTTAATAAAGGAAATCTCGCTAATTACTTTCTCCAATTTGATTACTTGGCGACAGCACGCTCCGAGAGGTAATCATCATAGACTTTTTGTTCGGTTTTGCAGTGAAAAGGATCGTTAGTCGCTTTGCATTGACGTTCGTTTATTTCCAACCTTATTCGATAGCCGCTTAAAAAATCTATTGTCTCGGCTTCAGCGTTTGTGTTAGGCGCTGATGGCGCGGGGTCTGTAAAAGTTGTTTCAGATGATTTGTTTTCTCCCCCAAAAATCATCGGGATTGAGCCTAAGATGAGAAAAGAGATAAAAAGACAAGTAACGACTTCTTTTGATGAGTTTGATTTAGTTGAATTTTTCATTG
>NZ_JBYCCV010000429.1:0-1333 GCF_057473825.1 Aliterella sp. E5.1 | reverse complement strand
TCTCCTTGAGGGCTTGCTGTAGATGAACGACTTGTTCCGACCTTAAAAAATTCTTGGCTGCTGGTGGCATAGTTACTTTGAATCAGCTTTACCTTTTTATTATGCAACTTTGATGCCGATTAGCTTAGCAGCATACATTATAGTTCCCCTCACGCCCCGTATTGAGCAGTGAAACCAGTCTATAGACCGCCTAACGGCTGAAAACTAATGAAAATTAACTAACACTTTTACTATGACTATCTCCTTTGCTGCCATCGGTATTCGCGTCAACTCCCGTAAATTACTCGACACCGCTATCGAGTTAGCAGAATCGCGGAGATTTTACCAGGCTTTGGCTGACAATACTCCCCTGTCCCACAACGGCAAAGCTGTTCGTGCATCTTTGTATGAGGCGTTGAAAGATAGCACAGATGAGGAACTGCTCGACCTCGTTAAACGCCTGCTGACCTTAATTGAAGTTGGCAAGCGCTCCTCTGAACGTTACGAGCGCATTCAGGCATCTCTTGCCAAAGTTGAACCCGCTCCTGAATGCGAGTTTTAGAGCAAACCCAGCCTACTTACGAAAAGTGGGCTATTTTTTTACTCCAGCTAATCCAAAGCGAGGGAAAGAGAATGATTTTATACTGGTGAAATCCAATTATGGCGTAAACTCTGGCAATAAGCTAATAGAAACTCAATTTGTACAAAATAGGACAATTGACTAATGCTGTAAGGTTTTTGAGATTGTAATTTGAATGTCCGTCAGCTTAAAAACTGCCAAAATTTCCGCCTATTCCAGCTTCACGGAGCCTTTACGCGCAGCAGACAGTATTGCGATACAGCCCCTTTCCCCCGTTCTTTTTGGACAACGGAGCGCTGGGGTGTGGTCAAAACTAGTTGGTGAGCGGGTAGTGTTCAAGCCAAATAGAAATATGGTAGTGTTTGTAGTGTTAAAGAAAGCCTATTTGTTGAACATATCCTTGGGATTGATATTGAATCAACATGAATAACTAAAAATAATTACATTAGCATTTATGCTTAGAAGTAATCGCGTTTAACGTTTTTGCTCACCGGACGCAGAAAACCCTTGCCTCGTATTGATAACTTAGATTCGTTCCGGTGCAGCAGGTTTGTTAAGCTCAGTGGTGGGATAAGCTAATAGACATTTAACTTGCAATAACTTTATTGCCTTTATTCCGAATACTTCTACTCCAGTTAATTATTAATTCTCCCTGATTGAGTAATCTCTCTAAAATTTCCTGAAGTTGGTTTACGGATTCAAATAACCGATGGGCAATGAACTCTTTACAGGAATGCCATACTAGCTCAATTAAATTGAAGTCTGGGCTGTAAG
>NZ_JBYCCV010000428.1:0-1341 GCF_057473825.1 Aliterella sp. E5.1 | reverse complement strand
TCCGGTACTGTTACGAACACTTGAAAACTCAGTTTTACCATGCCCATAAACATTACGAGTTGTGGTACTGTTTGTAACAACACTTCCTGCAAAAGCGGAAGTAGAAATTAAACTTAAACCGATAGCTGTAGCTGTAATACGTATAATCATTTTTGTTTGTCCTTTGTTTTGATTAATGAATTGATTTCGCGCAAAAAACAACTTAATTTAAATAACTATTTTAGAGCGGCTTGTTTTTTGCTTCAGTACAAAACATTTTTTTCTCCGTGTATTTACATAAGGTAAGAGATAATGTATAAAGTTCTACACCTCTACTGAGGAACTTCTTGTCAAGTTTTAGTAAAGACTTTTTTCTAGAGTAATAACTGATAGTGCCAGGACTTACGCAGAGGTAGGAGAGGAGACAAAGATTAAACTAAAGGAATGAGCTTTACCAAACTTGACTACTGCCAATACTTGCTAAGCAGCCCAATTAACTACACCCTCACAAACTTGGCTGACCACTTTGAGGGCATCAGTCACGACCGCATCAACCGCTATTTGCGCGGTGAGAAGTTAACTCCTCGCCTACTATGGGATAACGTGAAACCACTGCTGCAACCGTCTCAGAATGCTTGTATTCTGTTCGACGATACGGTCTTGGACAAGCGGTATTCAGGAGCGATTGAGTTAACTCGACGGCAGTACAGCGGCAATGAACATCGAGTCATTCGACGAGGTATTGGGTTAATTAGCTGTGTGTACGTCAATGGCGAAACTGGACAGTTCTGGGTGATAGACTATCGACGGGTACGACCCTGATGGGGATGGACAAAGCAAGTTGGATCGCGTGGCAGCGATGCTCGATGGTGTGGTGTACAGCAAGCAATTGCCATTCACAACCGTGTTGATGGATAGCTGGTATGCCACGCAAAAGCTGATGGCTCAAATAGACCAACCAAAGAAGGTATATTACTGCCCACTCAAGACCAATGTTGGCAAACAGGATAGAGATAGCGTTGATGTCCGCTCTTGCATCAAGCTGTGTTTATGGGCTTTAGGATGATCGCACAAAGGGCATTGCATGGACGAGTTGCAGATGAGAGATCCCCTCTACTCTACCAATCCCACGTTTATTTGACGCACTACCGGCTCAGTTGGGCAAGAATTTCTAGTTTTTTTTTGCACTAACTGTGGATCTTTTTTTGGATTACACTTTTGGGTTTTCTTCCAACTACAGCGGTTCTCGATTGAATGAGATAAAGTGAGAAGCATTGCTACAACTATTAATGGCTAAATGGATGAAAGCTTACTCAAATGATTTGCGCCAGAAGATTGTGGAAACCCATAGCAGAGAAAGGG
>NZ_JBYCCV010000427.1:0-1349 GCF_057473825.1 Aliterella sp. E5.1 | reverse complement strand
AATCGCCATTACTGCCTCAACAACTCCTACAATTATTATGGTGTGGGCTACTTCCTCTCGCTCGTAAACGTTAGTGCTAAGGACTACAAATACTCCAAGATTTTGTCCGGTTATCTTCACGGGCGCTGCTAAATAAAGAGTATTTCCACCATCGGAGGCTGGGTTTGTACTCCATTGAGACTTTGTTAGCCGCGACCATCGTTCCATCAGGGCAGTACTAGGGTATAAAGACGCTGGCAGGTTTGGAGGACTAGATTTATAAGGCTTGCCATTTATGAGCGTCAGCATAAACTCATCATCATTAGGAACGTTCCGCCGAAGATATACATCAAAAATAGCTGCAATATCATTACCAAAAGGCTGCCCAGTTTTTGGGTTGTATCCTTTAACTAAGCGCTGGAACTCCTTTACTTCCTGAATTAAAGACTTTTGAGTTTGCTTTTCGTTATAATCTAAGAGTAGTTGACGAATTACAACTAAAGATATCAGTGTAGAAAAAACAATCAAAACGACATAAGAAGCTAGTACCCGTGCTCCGGCTCCAAACAGAATTTTGCGATCGCTACCAAATTTTTTCTTACCCATTACCTAATATTTAGTTACTGCTGACTGAGTAAATATTAAAACTATAAATAGATTTCTTGCCGAAGTCTATTGAGTATTTGCGACCTTTCCGAGTTTGTCACCTTTTCGTCTCCAATTCGCCACTTTTTTAGCTTAATCTCAATCATAAGTTCAGGAATAAACCTGCAACTTATAGAGCTATCAGGGTGCTTCAACCATTAGTCTTTGGTTGCTTTAAATGTGACGCTTTAGGCAGTCAAATACTTAAAATCGGTGTCGTTAAATTTGAAGGCGAGCGCTTATTCTATTTTGATGCGAGCGTCCTCTAATATCTTTTTCGAGTAAAAACCTTCGCAAACAATTAGGAGCAAATCAATGTCAGTTTTAGAAATTTTCTTTACTTGCAGTTTCATTTCTACCTTTAGTGTAGCTCTATTAACTACTTGGTTTCGCTATTTGCCAACATTTATTTCCTTATATCGAACTATTGTCGATTATCTAAGGCAGTTTAATCCTCAAATAATTACTTTACCTAGTTTTGAGACTGATAATATAGACCGCAGGCAAGCTCAATCTTAATTATATATACATCCTACTAAGCCGAGTAAAAATAAATATTCGATTCGTTAGATGCTTTTAAAATGCTCGACGTTATTACTTTTGCTTACTAAGTATCTATTTGCGAAGGTATAAAATATCGTTACGATTGTAGCTAACGAAAAAATGCTGAAAACTTACAGTTTAGTTAGTTAATATTCAATTGGAGTCTATATATACCTGCCCAC
>NZ_JBYCCV010000426.1:0-1233 GCF_057473825.1 Aliterella sp. E5.1 | reverse complement strand
CCTCTCAGTAAAACTGGTATTCCTAGTCTATGAGCAGCAATAATCGTCTGCAAACTACAGAGGTGATACCATCCATGTACCCAAACCGCATCGAACGATTTAGTTTTTAGTATTCTAATAATGTTCTTAGCAACTGGCTGTCGAAAAATTCCCTTCCATTGCTTGCTACCCCAGCAATCCAGGAATTGATGCTTATACCCTTCCATTAAAGGAGTATCCCATTCAACCAACCGATCAAATCCAGGATCGTGATACCCTTTTAGCGAAAAATCACTATAAAAAAACACTTCCAAGTCAATATCTGGATCCGCTGCAACCATTCTTAGTAACGGTGCCTGATATTGAATTGGGTGTGAAACAAAATAAGCTAGACGAAAGGGCATTCTATTGCCTCCCCCTGATTATAAGAATGACTTGAATGCTACTTTAGGATTCCCAAAAATTCTCAGCTTTAAGCTTTTTTCATAATAATTATTTTTAGTCGGCTCTTACTTCTGGCTTTGTAGTTTGCATAGTGATAAATCTCGTCAATGCAAACCTGCTATTGCTTAGGCGACCTTTGCAACTACCAATCAGCCTATAGGTCTGGATGTTATAGGGCGTCCGTGCTTTCACTGAAACCGTATGAAATCAACCAGAAGATATTCCCGTAAATTTACGGCTTCGTTCTTTTGGCCACAGTGTCAGAATGTTTCTACAGATTTATTTAGACCCGAATTTTATACCTGCAACCTATCTTGATAGCAAGGGGATATACAATTGAGTACATTTGATAATATTTCTTCCCTTCCCAATGGACAGTCTACTGAGATTGTCAAGCTAAGCAGTGGCTATGAAGGACTGTCTTCCATTAGCTCAAGTCCTGACCAGGCAGGTCTTTGGACTGCCTTACGTAGGCGCTGGCTACCAGCGATCGCCGTTGGTGCAACTGTCTTTGCCGGCATAGCAGCCTATACCCTGACTCGGACTCCTTTGTACCAATCGCAAACCTTAATTCTGGCAGCCAATAGACCGCCTGTATCTGTTGCTCCTAAGGATGCAAACTCTTCTAGTGATAAGTCTGAACAGGATGTATCAGTGGATGTTCAGCTACTTAAAAGTCGTCCTTTGGTTGCGAAGGCGCTACAGAAACTCGATGGCTCCTACGGAAATATCTCTGTTGATCAGGTGATGAGTAACCTGACAATCAACCAAGACAAGGAAGGCAATGTCTTGACCGTTGCTTATACGGAT
>NZ_JBYCCV010000425.1:0-1325 GCF_057473825.1 Aliterella sp. E5.1 | reverse complement strand
GGTTCCCATCTACTGATAGTGACAAACTCACGACCAAACTTGTTAGACTTCGCCTCGCACATCGTCCTAAAATCACGCCATCCAGATTGGCTTATCGCCCTGGATAGACAACGGTTTTTTAACATTCCGCTTACATTTAAATCTTCTAAAACGGTAGTTTGATTTTCACTGACCACTTTAGTTGATAGCTTATGCAGAAAGTCCTTGCGCTTGTCGGTTTGCTTTACCTTTAGTTTGGCTACACGCAAACGCATAAGTTCGCGCCGTTTAGACCCTTGTTTGCGCCTAGATAATTTGCGTTGTGCTTTCCTAATTTTTCGCTCAATTAATGAATAGTTAGGACTGTGTATAGCTTCTCCCGAACTCAAATAGGCAAAGGTTTTGAGTCCTAAATCAATGCCTACTGAGCTACAAAATGCAGGATGACGGATAGGTTCAACTTCTACCACAAAACTTAAAAAGTAGCACCCCGCCCTATCTTTAATCGCTGTCACCGAGCTAGGCTCTGACGGCAACGGACGCGACCAAATTGTTTTAAGGTTGCCGATTTTAGCTAAATAGACTTTTCCCTTTTTAATAGAAAAGCCACCTTTTCTAAATCTTGCAGTCTGCCTGTTGTCTTTCTTTTTAAACTTAGGCTGTTTTACTTTTATGCCTTTTCTTTTGCCTTTCAAAGACTCAAAGTAGTTTTTATAGGCTACTCCTAAATCCGCAATGGACTGTTGCAAAGGTATGTTTGAAACCTCACTCAACCAGCCCCTAGCTTGTGTCTTTTTGGCTTGGGTAATACAGACTTTCTGCAAATCCCCACTACTGAGTACTTTATCCGACTGCTTACACAGCGCCAGCGCATCATTATAAACAACTCTGCAACAGCCAAATACTCTTGCAAGTTCTTTTTGCTGTTGGGCGGTTGGATAAATTCTGTACTGGTATCGTGCTTTCATCCTATTATTATAATTAGGTCTGCATTAAAAGTAAAGATGTATAGAAAAGAAAGACATAGCGTTACAGACTTACAAATTCACTTGGTCTGCATAACTAAATACCGTAAACCTGTTTTTACTGGAGAGGGTTTAGTTTTGGTAGAAGAATCTTTTAAAGAGGTAGCCAAGAAAATGAACTTTAATATTTTGGAGTTCAACGGCGAAGCTAACCATGTCCACGCCCTAATAGAATATCCGCCCAAACTGTCTATTTCTCAAATCATAAATTCGTTGAAGGGTGTCTCTAGTCGCAGGTATGGGCAAGCTGGATACAAGAAGCCCCATTCCGAAGCGTTGTGGAGTCCTAGTTATTTTGCCATTTCTGTTGGTGGTGCGCCT
>NZ_JBYCCV010000424.1:0-1355 GCF_057473825.1 Aliterella sp. E5.1 | reverse complement strand
ATGTAAGATCCTCGTTAAGAACTTTGAGCGCACCTTGACCAATGCCACCACGAAGCTCAATCTCTGCTTCGTCAGGTTAATGATTAAGCGACTTGCCGCCTTTTAGAGATGTCAAATGGGTTCTATACGAACAGGGATTGCTAGATATAAACGCTGATGTGAACAAATATTTAACGGACTTTCAACTAAAAAATCCTTTTTCTGAGCCAGTGACAGCCGCCAGAATGATGCTGCACACGGACGGCACTACAAAACGGCGGATCGGGCTTGCTGCTCGTACTGCTGAAGAAATACAGTCACTGGGAGATTATTTAGCTGACCATATGCCACCTGTTGTATGGCAACCAGGCGAGTTGTACAGTTATTCCAGCCACAGTATTGCTTTATTGGGCTATCTCGTGGAGAAAATCTCTGGTACTCCCTTCGCTCAATATATTGACAAAAACATATTGCAACCACTTCAGATGAGCCGGAGTACCTTTCTCCAGCCGCCGCCACCACCACTAGCCGACGATTTGGCTGTAGGTTATCAGTATCAAAGTGGCAACTTTAAACCCGTCCCCTATCTGTATCTCAACATCGCTCCAGGCGCGGCAATGCAAGCTACGGCAACAGATATGGCTCACTTTATGCTCGCCCACCTATTGCAAGGTCGCTATGAAAAATCGCGTATTTTAGAGGAGGATACGGTGCGGCTAATGCACGAGCAGCATTTCACCCACCACCCTCTACTACCTGGTACTGGCTACAGCTTTCGCGAACGGTTGGAAAACAACATTCGCACGATCGGACACTTAGGTAGTTTGCGGGGGTATTCTAGCTCTCTTACCTTACTGCCCGATCGCAATATCGGTATTTTTATTGCTACCAATAGCTTTAGTGGGATAAATGGCAAGCTATTAACTCAATTTTTCGACCGTTATTTTCCTGCTCCTCAGCAAGCATCACCCAAGAAACCCCTAACACTAAGCAAAGAGCAACTTGAGCGGTTCACTGGTACTTACCGAGATTTAGAATATCCTCGCCATACCTTCGCTAAACTCACTGCACCGTTTGAACATATTAATATCAAGCAGGGTGAAAAAGGTACTTTACTCGTTAGCACTCCTGGTTTATTCTTTGTTGGCAATGCTCCAAAGATCCAGTTAGCTCCTGTGGAACCATTACTATTCCAGCGAGTCAATGATGATGCTTTTACAGCCTTTGGAGAGGATGAAAGCGGTTGGGTTACAGCAGTTCTCAGTTGGGTGAAACATAGCAACAACAGTGGGTAAACCAGCCAATAATATCTTGGAGTGTCACCGCAGCTAGAGCATCGGTGATTGCTTGGTCTAACTGTGCATAGGTTCGCGCCG
>NZ_JBYCCV010000423.1:0-1118 GCF_057473825.1 Aliterella sp. E5.1 | reverse complement strand
AGGCTCTCCACGATCGCTGGGGCCGCACGATTATGATCTCAACCCGGCGCGGTTACGCTTTAGATCTAAAAATTAAGAAAATTTTTGCCCAAGCTAGGAATCGTGTGAAATAATGGATGTTTGTGTTTAATTCATCTTGTAAAGTTTTGAGACTATGGCTAAGGGCAAGGGCGTTCGTTTGGTGATTACCCTGGAGTGTACTGAGTGCCGCAGTAATGCTGATAAGCGCTCCCCTGGGGTTTCTCGCTATACCACAACTAAGAATCGTCGCAATACAACTGGCAGGTTGGAGTTGAAAAAGTTCTGCTCCCACTGCAACAGTCACACCGTACACAAGGAAATTAAGTAATCTGATTCTGGCTATAAACAGGCTGATTTGAAGCCTATGGCCGGGAGCCCTTTCAAATTGAAGCATCTTCACTGAACATTATTTCTATGGCTTACTTTCGTCGTCGCGTCTCTCCGATTCAACCAACAGAACCCATCGATTACAAGGATGTTGAGTTGCTGCGTAGATTTATTACTGAGCGGGGTAAAATCTTGCCCCGGCGGATCACTGGCCTGACCGCCAAGCAGCAGCGGGTTTTAACCACTGCAATTAAGCGGGCTCGAATTGTCGCCCTCCTCCCCTTTATTAATAAAGAGGGATAGTCTCCAAGGCGTACAATTGGAGAGTTGTGATCTTACCAGTGCCTGTCTTCTAGACAAGGCGATAGATCAGCCTCGGCGCACACTTTGAGCGGGCGATCGCGTGTGGACAAAGGATCTTTAGTTGAATATCGAGTGCATGGCGATCGCCGACTCGCTGTTGTAGATCGTCCTGAGGGCAAAAAGCACTGGATTGTCGTTGATGAGCGCAATCAATCCCAGACAATTCACCCCCGCCAGGTGGTCTATGAAGTTAGCGGTCAGACCTACAAACCCCAGGAAATTGACGGGTTTCGCCAGCAAGTCCAGCCCTACCTTGATCCGGCTAGTTTAGAAGTTGCCTGGGAAATTCTCCTAGAAGACAACGAAGCCATTGACCCGGCAGCAATGGCACTGTTGCTTTTTTCTGAGCAAAGTCCGCCCCTGTGCTACGCAGCCCACTATTTACTCTCAGAAGATAAGCTTTACTT
>NZ_JBYCCV010000422.1:0-1237 GCF_057473825.1 Aliterella sp. E5.1 | reverse complement strand
AAGAATACTCTTGTCTGTACCTGATCAATCCTAAATCACCGTTCAGGTGGCAGCACTTGTATGGTAAGGGCTTGAGCAAACGGGCTGATTAGGGGTTGATTTTGGGTGATCTCCGACTTTCCTAATTTCTCGATATACACTTTCGCCTTCCCTCACTTCCTAAAAACCTGAAATCTTTGTAAATTACTCGTTTTGGCTCGACGCGCGTGCCATCCGACCGTTATCTAAATCTAGCTAACGATGCTTTGAATTATTTTTACCAGGCTCTTGACTACTTGGAAGAATAAACCGGGGATTGGCTTGTTTATCCACGCCGTTAAAACTGGACAGAAACTCTCATTGACCAAACCTGGGTGCGGTTGGAAAGAATGGGCGGATGAAGCAATTAGGCTGCGGTTAATGCAATACTCACACTCCTAAAATGGCGATACCATGGTGCATTTTATTGGCGGCGGTCAAGGACTGTGGAGTCGGTTACGCGGTCTGTCGTGGGCGGAGGTTGAGCTTATTGCCAATGGGGGAGAAGTAAAATGAGCGATAGCGCAGAGCGCACTGCTGGAAGCAATCACACCCAACCCCTAAGAAACCGCATTGCCCAATTAGAAGCAGAAGTACGAGCAGTGCGGAAACAAGCCCAAGCCCAACGTCAAAGACTTGCTCAGAAATATGGGCGCGAATTTCTGATATTACTTGATAGCGATCTCAACTTTAAAGTGTTTGTGACCGATATAGTGCAGAAGCTTGTGTTGCAAGATGAGGAGGGGAATATCGTTTCAGAAACTGATAGTTCTTTGGTGGGCAAGATTATCATTGAGGTGAGGTTTAAATCACTATATTAAGGGAATTGCTAAAATAACCACTTAGCACCAACAGATTAAAATACAGATAGCGAGTATGGGTTTAGTTTAGAGAAAATTCTATGATGACTTTACAAGAAATTATAAATTCTATTAATAGTTTACCTACGGACGAGCAAGAGCATTTATTTGAATTTCTGCGTCAGCAACGGATTAATAATCGGCGAGTTGAAATTTTATCTAATGCTCAGGAGGTGACGCAAGCTTTTAAAAATGGGACAGCGAAGAGAGGGAGCGTTAATGATTTGATCGCTGATTTGTTAGGAGACGATGATGGAAGTTGTCTGGAGTAATGGATTTAAGCGGTCTTTTAGAAAAATTACCAAGAAAAACCCACCATTAAAGGAGCAAATCATTGAAGTGTTGAGGCTATTAGCAAA
>NZ_JBYCCV010000421.1:0-1184 GCF_057473825.1 Aliterella sp. E5.1 | reverse complement strand
GAGTGGCGAACCCGTAAAGTCAGTGCCATGTTGGCAATAGTTGGCAACCTGTTTCAGGGGCATAAACAGCCCTCTCTGGTTCAGGAGGGGCCACCCCCTCAGGACTTAGATCCAGAGGTTGAAAGTCTAACTGGGGTGGCAGCTTAGATAAAGGCCGGTTGATGTCGAATCAAATTGAGAAACTCTTCCCGAGTTTTTTGATCTTCCTGAAAGACCCCAACCATTGAGCTGGTAACTGTCCAGGAACCGGGCTTCTGCACGCCTCGCATCACCATGCACATGTGACTGGCTTCCATCACTACTGCTACACCTTTGGGATCTAAAATGGTTTGAATCGCTTCGGCAATCTGCCGCGTCAGTCGCTCTTGGACTTGCAACCGTCGGGAGTACATTTCAACAATCCGGGCCAGCTTGCTCAAGCCAATCACCTTTTGGTTAGGAATGTAGGCTACATGGGCTTTACCCATAAAGGGCAGCATGTGATGTTCGCAAAGGCTAAAGGTGCTAATATCTCGCACCAGAACCATTTCATCGTGTCCCTCATCAAAGATGGCACCGTTAACTAACTCCTCGAGAGATTGGTTGTAGCCGCTGGTCAAAAACTCCAGAGCCTCGGCAACGCGCTTAGGTGTTTTTAGCAACCCTTCGCGATTAGGATCTTCTCCAACCCCTAGGAGCAGGGTTTCTACAGCGGCCATCATTTGTTCTGGGGAGGCTTGAGAGGAGGGATAAAACTTGGGTTCGTGGCCATTAATTGTGGTGCGGTCAGGTCGAGGGTGAGGCGATCGCGCTTCGCCACCTGCGGCTGAACTTAAATGATTAGTTGTATCAGAAGAACCAAGGGTCATAGTAAATCTAGTGAATAGCAATGACAATGAAGCAAAAGCAAAAAAACAAAAATTAAACCAACAGATTAAAGCGCCCCACCGCTAGGCATCAGCACTAGCTCTTCAATCACTGCCTGCTGCGGCAATAGCACGGTGTGGAGAATTGTCTGGGCCACACTTTCAGCAGACAACATTGTCGCCCGATCAAAGTCCAGGTGAACGGTGTCACTATCCCAGAGGGGCGTATCTACCGCGCCAGGGCAGAGGGCAACTACGCGAATCCCATGGGGCTGTTCCTCGACGGCTAGGGTCTTTGAAAGACCCATTAAGCCAAATTTACTCGCGCAGTAGGCTCCC
>NZ_JBYCCV010000420.1:0-1286 GCF_057473825.1 Aliterella sp. E5.1 | reverse complement strand
AATTAAACTCGCCGATTGATTGTATTCAAACAGACGCAACTTAGCACTGAGTTCTACGCCAATACCCCCAGCACCAACTAAACCTAAAACTGTCGCAACTCGCACATTGCGATCGAAGATGTAAAGGGTATAACCAATGGCTTCTTGGATAATTGACGGCCAAGCAGCGTACATGACGATTTGCAGTAAACTAGCCCCTGTGGCAGCAACTCCCTCATAAACCCCTGCCTCAACTCGTTCCATACTTTCAGCAAAAAATTTACCGAGAAACCCTGTTGTATGTAACCCTAACGCTAATAATCCAGGTAAAGGACCTAAACCCAACGCAGATACAAAAATTAGAGCTAGAACGAGATCGGGCATGGTTCGCAGAAAGTTAAGCAGTTCTCTGGTAGCTTGATAAATTAGGGGATGGGGAGACAGATTTTTGCTTGCCAAAGGCGCAAGGATAAAACTCATAGTCAAAGATAAAACCGTTCCCCACAAAGCGATCGCCACTGTTACTCCCATTAGTCCTAAATAGCGACCAACTTCACTAAAATCGGGGGTGGTATAACGACTAAGGTATTCGATAATATTCCCTAAACCCCAGAGTAAATCGGGCAGTGATAGTTGCAAATAAACAATAGCTAAAACAGTTATGAGTAAGAGTAAACTGAAGCTCAGGGGCAACCAGTTAAATGGTCTAGGCGGCAATTTTGGAAGTTGATGTAATTGATTCATAACTAAATTACCCGCGATCGCAACTGGTTAGATAATCGGTCTAAAATTGTCACTGCCAAATAAATCCCTAGAATAAGCAGAATGAGCCGACTGTAGTTAAACAAACGAATTGACATAATTAATTCATAACCAATTCCCCCAGCACCCACTAATCCCAGCACCGTTGCCGAACGCACATTGTTATCCAAAATATAGAGGGTTGTCCCAATCAGATCGGGAAAAGCTTGAGGTAATAGGGCAAAATTAATCCACTGTAACCATCCCGCACCTGTCGCCTTGACTCCTTCAATAGCTTTTTCATCCACAACTTCCAAACTTTCGGCAAAAAACTTTGCCATAAAACCAGTGGTAACAAAAGTAAGAGCCATGATGCCCGGCAAAGGACCTAAACCTAGGGCAGATACAAACACCAATGCCCAAACCATTTCTGGCAAAGCTCGCATCAAACTAAGTAAATTGCGGCTAATGTGAAAGATAATTGCATGGGGACTACTATTGCGAGCAGCAATAACCCCTAAAGGTAGACTCAGAGCCAGAGAAAAAACTGTACTCAGGAAGCCCAT
>NZ_JBYCCV010000419.1:0-1285 GCF_057473825.1 Aliterella sp. E5.1 | reverse complement strand
AATCTCTGGGGTAGCCTTTTCGAGGTTATCCCAGGGTTTCTCAAGGACTTTGTGGACCATGAATAGCTTCTTAGTGAATAAGATTTTTAGGCAAGTAAAGTCTGAATAGGAGGGGAGAGTTGTGAAAACTGGACTTGCGGTGATGGTGCCGACGTTGAGTTTTCTGATTGCAGCCACTTTACCCGTTGCTGCTTTGCCAACACTCAATACCACGACTACAACCCTAGCCAGCAATCTGGCTCTAGATGGCACCGGTAGCACCAGTGAACACATTGTTAAAGTAGCCGATCTAACCGTTTCTACAGACAATTCAAGCGGTTATACCCTAACCATCAGTTCTGGAACCCTCTTGACCTCGGAAGGAGAAACCCCTGTTGCTTTTCAAGTCACCACTGTGGCCGATGGAGCCTCGGTGCCTGGGTCAGCCGCTTTTACGACGCCTTCAGGAAACAACTATACAGTGTCTACCGCCACAGCCGGACAAGCTAACCAGGATTTGTATATCAAGTACACTTCAGCGGTCTTGCAGGATCCAGGCAACTATAGCGGCTCAATCTCTTTGATTGTGACGGACAACTAATTCACTTGGGGGGTTTAGAAAGGGAGCTAAGTTCTTCGCAGTTTTTCTCTACTTTCCAGTATTTTCTAGGAGACGAAGATGATTAGATTTTCGTTACAGCGCCTACTTTTACCTTTCTGTTTAATTCTTTTTGGCATACAACCTGCCTTTGCCTTTAAGTTGCTGCCCATTTCCAGAGAGTTTGCCCCGGCGGGAAAAGACTCAACTCAGTCCTATCAGATCGTCAATGACAAAGATGAGCGCTTAGCAGTTGAGGTTTCAGTTGTTCAGCGGCAAATGGATCTGGCGGGAACAGAGAGTTATCAAACAGCGACGGATGATTTTCTGATTTATCCATCTCAAATATTACTAGAGCCGAATGAAATTCAAACTGTGCGTGTTACCTGGTTGGGAGATCCTGCTCCGCAAAAAGAACTGGCCTATCGGCTGGTTGCCGAGCAATTACCGGTGGATCTGGAAAAGCCTCAAGCGGCCAATTCTAACAAGCCAGTCGGTCAAATTAAACTCCTGCTGCGCTATCTAGGGTCACTCTATATCCGCCCTGCCAATGTTCAGCCGGATATGGTACTCGATGCCATAGGTCCGCAAGCGGGACCCGATGGTGCTCAGGCACTGGCAGTCACCTTTAATAATCAGGGCACTGCCCATGCCGTCTTAAAAAACTTGAAACTCCACTTAACCT
This sequence comes from Aliterella sp. E5.1, assembly GCF_057473825.1. Classification (NCBI taxonomy): domain Bacteria; kingdom Bacillati; phylum Cyanobacteriota; class Cyanophyceae; order Chroococcidiopsidales; family Aliterellaceae; genus Aliterella; species Aliterella sp. E5.1. The sequence goes on along the minus strand of NZ_JBYCCV010000419.1, from coordinate 23 downwards.
CTCCCAGCCAAAGCGCTAAGGTT
>NZ_JBYCCV010000418.1:0-1332 GCF_057473825.1 Aliterella sp. E5.1 | reverse complement strand
GCTCAACTAATACTGCTTGAATTGGAGACTATCGCTCAAACTGTCGAGCATCGCTTACAACGCTACCAAACTCTGGGACGCACAATCACTTTGAAAGTCAAGTTTGCCGACTATCAGCAAATCACGCGCAGTAAAACTGTAACTACTGCTGTTGGTAAGGCAGAGGCAATTAGCCAAGTAGTTAAGGAACTATTAGCATCGGTTTCTCTGGAGGGGCGCAGCGTTCGGCTATTAGGTATTTCCCTTTCAAATCTCGACTGCGCCACTGAACCAAAATCAGTTCAATTATGCTTATTTGAATAGACTGCTTTTCTAGGCTGATAACAAAAGTTTATTGAGACTCAAATCTTGTACGATTCTCAACAACAGTGAAGTCTCACTCGCACCTCCATGAAAATTGTCAGTTTTACTAATGCGTCGGCAAAGATTGAGATGGCTGTTACTCTGAATCTTAAATCAAGCTTACCTCTCCAGTATCAAGATCGTAGCGACCTCCAACAATTTTGAGCTTGTTATCCAGCAATTTTTGCGACAGAATACTTGAATTTTGTTTCAATTTCCCAATTTGATAGCGAACATTGGCAATTACAGCGTTATCAACCAAATCATCTGATGTACCTTCTATCTTAGAGATAGCAGGTTTGATAGCTTTAACAAAAGAACCAATATGACCTGAAAGATGTTTGCCTTGGACTGCGGCAGTGACAGCACCACATCGTTCATGACCTAAAACCATAATTAAAGGAGTGCCGAGGATCTCGACAGCATATTCCAGGCTACCAAGAACCTCTGGAGTGACGATATTTCCAGCCACACGGATGTCAAATAAGTCACCAATTCCTTCATCAAACAAAATTTCTGGAGCTACGCGAGAATCAGCGCAGCTTAATAGAGCCGCGAAGGGGTGTTGTGCTTGGGCAACTTCTTTCATGCGTGCCTGTGATTGGTCAGGGTGGAGGCTCAACTGATGCCTAAATCGTTGATTTCCGTCCATAAGTCGCTTCAAGGCGGCACTGGAAGCGACAAGATCGAACGAAGCAGCGCTAGCACTAGATGGTCGTATATTCCAGAATGCAGTAACCATTAAAGCATTCGCCACAACCATTCCACCAGTTCCAGTTAAGTTTAAGAAACGACGACGACCGAGCGATCTATAGTTTTGATTCATAGTTCCAAAGATAGATAATCACGACCAGTTAACTTAAAAACTTGCAGCAAGGTTGCGTTTGCATTTAACGCTTTTTACTTTTTGCTTTTTGAGATGTCCAAATAGAAGAAAACAACTGGCTCACATTGAGGCAACGCACCTCACTGAGCGAATTTCCATCGCAT
>NZ_JBYCCV010000417.1:0-1382 GCF_057473825.1 Aliterella sp. E5.1 | reverse complement strand
TCTACACATAAAAGATTGACAATGACTGCATTATCCATTGTCAATTTTTTGATGAGCCTTTATAAAATAGTTTTTTTTAAATTAAGTCAGATCGAATTTGATTAAGTTGTGGTCTTGTAAATTTTCATTTAGCCACTGATCTAGATTGCCTCCATGAATCTGGTTTTGTCGATTGCTTACTACTTCTAAATATCCTAGATCGCTAATTTTGCTTAAGCGATTTGTTGATGTGCTTTGAGGAGGTTGGGGATATTGATGATTTTTGGCTTTGTTGTCTGTTTGATAGTCATTCTGTCTGCCAGATTGGCAACGCTCTTTCATCAAACGGTTGTAAGTGCGATAGGGAATATAATGGAGGGGATTGTAGCCCGCAAAACGCAGAATTAAAACACAAGCCCAAGAATACTTGCCATCAACGATGGCTTCGACCAGTTGTTCAAATTGTTCGGGATTCATTGCTTTGTCAAGTTTTGAGTGTTGAGGAGGCATTTGATAACTCATAGCGATCGCGCCTTGGATGTAAAACTACATTTGTAATGCTACTTAGGTTTATAAGTTCAATCCGTCCTTTTGCATTTGCTTAAGGGGATCGAGGAGCAAATCGGCAATCCGCCGTCGCCGAATAATAATATCTGCGGTAGCTGTCTGACCAGCCTTGAAGGGGATGGTTTGATGGTTGGCATTGATATAGCTGCGCTCTAAGTTGACTTCAACTCGATACACTTCTCCTAGCTGCTTGTCGGCTTTAGTGTCGGGAGAGATGGAAGTAACTTTGCCTGTAATAACGCCGAAATCTTGATAGGGGTAAGCGTCTAATTTGACTTGTACCTCCATCCCCACTTTCACAAACCCAGCTTCTTGATTGGGCAAATTGGCTGCCAAAATTAGTGGTGCAGTGCGGGGAGCTATTTCTGCCACCGTTTGCCCTGTTTGAACAAATTCTCCAGGGTTACGGACGCTGAGAAATGACACAACACCATCAACCGGGGCAATAATAAACCGTTGTGATAGCCTTGTTTTAGCTGTTTGCAAGAGATTTTGCGTCTGGGCGATTTTTGCTTTTAACTGGCTCACGTCAAGTTGCATTTGTTGCGCCTGTTGCTGATTTTCTAGTTGAATAGCACTAGCTTCAGCTTGCTTCTGGATTAGTCCAGCTTGGAGTTGGGCTTTTTCTGACCAAGTTTGTTGTAGTTCACCTTGGTTGTTGGTAATTTGGCTGCGGTGATCGCGCAAAGTTTGCTCGGCTTGAAATAGCCGTTCATTGGTAATTGCATCTTCTTGTAACTGACTTTGGCTAATAGCTGAAATGCGATCGCGCAAATTTTGCTCCGCTTGAAACAGATACTCTTTAGAAATTGCCCCCTCATCTACCAATGCTTGTA
>NZ_JBYCCV010000416.1:0-1390 GCF_057473825.1 Aliterella sp. E5.1 | reverse complement strand
CGCGCCTTGGCCTTTTTCTCTGTCTTGGCATACGTCTTGCTCATTGTTCTCAACATCCGCAACCGGCAACCTCCGACACAGCTCAAAGCCATTCTGTTGGCATTAAGGTGAGCTGCGCGCACCCCTCAACTATATAGCGCTGTGGGAGTTTATTTTCTTCTAAATCTGGCTCATGACGCCGTGATTTTAAAGGATCCACGACCCAGTCTGGCACGGGTGTTCTTGGGTCACGCTCATCTATAAGGGATGTCCCTGAAGGATCTATCAGATGCCCGGCTTCGGTGTTGAAACGGGTAGCGATAACTCCAAACCTATAGTAGACGGCCCCATCCCGCCCATACTTGTAGTCCGACGGTACATCGGGTACGACCTGACCTACAGTCGCATCGTCCAAAACATCCGCTAGAGCCTTTCTGAATCTACCATTTTTATAAGGATATACAGTGATAAATTTACCAACCTGAGACAAACCAAATACTCCCGCGTTCAAATCAAGTAATAAACTTGTGTTTGCCACGCATTTGAAAGTGATATTCTCCTCAAGTAAAATCGGGACCACTCTTTCGGCAATGTCAATCGCATTGCTAACTGAGGCTGAGACATGAAGCTTGAAACCTTGAGCTGGAAGCACTTTTCTCCCGGAGTAAGACGGGACCGCCCATGTCATTACTTTCCTGTCGGCAGGTGCTGAGGAGAGCTTAGTGAACACCAGATTCAGCGACACAAGAAGCTTCTCCAGGTTGTCGACAGTGGTTAAATTTCTCATCAAAGTGCAAAGGGAACAACTAAGGATTGAACCCACCACGATATAGAGCCTTGCCATCTCGTCTTGCAAATGCATACAATATGTGGGCGTATAAAACAGCCAAGCTGCCTGGTTTATTTATACCTCTAGCACGCAGTATGTCGCTTAACTCAGAAATTTTATGTCTCCTTTCTTGCGGTTGATTGTATGATATAATAATGTAATCGTAAAAGTTATTCCAATCATTTAGGCTTAGATGATGGGGGTTGTTCAAGCTTCGAAGGAAATGATTCAGGCTCCTGACGCAGGGATTTAATGTATCTCTCATATCCTGTGGCTTGTAAGGGTAAGTGCGCTTGTCCTTCATGCTCTAGCTCCCGGCTCTTTATCACTCGACAGCAATGCTTTAATAACAGCAAAAAATTCTAACCTGCTTTCTAGTGGACTTTGTCTATGAAAGCTATGGCCGAGCTTACTAATCTCTTTATAATCAAGCATTGGGTTACCTCAGAAAGTCTCTCGTTCTAACGGAGTCTGTTGCTCTTGTCTAGGAGGGAGAAAAAGGATGTCATGAGAGTTGATGAGCTCTATGACATCCAAGAAACAGCGTACTCCCAATCTGAGAAAGAAACCAGAGGAGAGCCG
>NZ_JBYCCV010000415.1:0-1392 GCF_057473825.1 Aliterella sp. E5.1 | reverse complement strand
TAACTTTCTTCTGTCACTCTAGAGAAAATATAATAGGAACAAAGCTCTCAAACCTTGGTGTTAGCTATGGTAGAGCCTCGCACACCACATCCTACAGTACAATTTGTCGATTCTTACTGTCAGATGTATGGACATTTATTTCCAGAAGTGAGAAGTTTTGAGGCATTTAAGTATCTTCATGTTGGACTAATTTCCGACATCAAACGCAAAACTCTACCTGCAATTGCAAAAGTTGTTGGGTTAGAAAACGAACAATCATTACATCATTTTATAACTGAGTCGCCTTGGGAAGCAAAAGACTTAGAAAGCGCAAAGATTAGAAATCATTTTGAGAGTCTTGTCAGGGCGCTCAATTATCTTGATTATTGATGATACCGGAGATAAAAAGCAGGGGCATACGACTGATTACGTCAAACGACAATATATTGGCAACTTAGGCAAGACTGAAAATGGAATAGTAGCAGTTACTGCTTATGGGTATGTAGAAGGGATAATATTGCCGTTACTATTTGAAGTTTATAAACCAAAAGAAAGACTGAAAGACGAGGATAAATATTTAACTAAACCAGAAATAGCAGCTTTGATGATTAGAAAGCTACAAGCAAGAGGATTTCAGATTAACTTAGTATTAGCAGATAGTTTATATGGAGAAAGTGGTGTTAATTTTGTCGATACTCTCTATGAATTAAGACTGCGGTTTGCTATTGCTATTCGTAGTAACCATACAGTTTTACTACCCAAAGGGCAGAAGGTTAGAAGCAATAGATGGCGAAAATTTGAACGGATTTTTAGCAACGGAAATAAGGAAGTTAGATATATAAGAGAAATTATCTTTGGTAAACGCCGCTCTGAACAGTTTTGGCAAGTTACTACTGATACTGAGAAGTTGCCTTTGAATTCTACTACGTATTTAATGACACAAATACCAGAAGTAAAATATCATGAAGTCGGCAATATTTATGGAATCAGAACTTGGGTAGAGTATGGATTGAAACAAAGTAAAAATGAACTCGGATGGGCAGATTTTCGCGTTACTGATTATACTCAAATTGAGAAGTGGTGGCAACTTGTTATGAGTGCCTACCTCATGGTTAGTCTTCATTGCGAGAGTTTTAATCAGTCTCTACTTCCAGTTTCTCATAAGTTGCAATCTCATCCCAGTTTTGATAGAACAAAGGCTGGAAAAATCTCTTGAATAATCTGCGCTTAATTCTGCAACCTTTTGTTTGCTTTAATTTGCTTAAACCCTGGCTAAAAGTATTTCCCATCCCACAACTATCTCTTGGTTTTCCTCGCCTAATCTCCATCATGAATCAGTTTGATTGTCTCCAATCTCTAAGTGAGCTATGGAGCGATTTCTATTTTTCCTCTGCCTAGAGTGACAGAAGAAAG
>NZ_JBYCCV010000414.1:0-1251 GCF_057473825.1 Aliterella sp. E5.1 | reverse complement strand
AATATTTAACTATGCCTGCAGAAGATTTATGTAGTCATCACAGTATGAAACAATTTGCAGGACAAAACTCAGCCGAAAAGTTTGCGGATACTATATTTGACTATTTGTAAATGCATCAAATTTAGCGCTCACAGATCATGAAAATTCTTTTTTTGACAACAATTCTTCTGAGTAAGAACTGTAATGGTGGAGAAGTTGCTTCTCAGTGTTTTGTTGATTCTCTTAGAAAGCTTGGGCATGAAGTCCTAGTCGTAGGCTACTTAAGAAAGGGCGATTATGTAGAAAGAGAGCATCTGAAGACTCTAGTTGTTGAAGAAAGATTTACAGAGACTAGTAAAGCAAAGTTTAATTCTATCTTGTGGCTATTATTAAGCCTAATGAAAAATTTGGCTTATTCATCGGCGAAGTATTACTCAAAACAGTACACTAGAAAAGTCAAAGAACTGCTTAATCAAAATTACTATGATGTCATTGTTATAGACCATTCTCAAATTGCATGGCTAGGAAAGTTTATTACAGCAGAAAATAAACTTATAACTATTGCTCACAACATTGAACATCAGATTTATCAAGTTAGCTCTGCTAATGTTAGCAACCCTCTTATGAAACTTGTCTATGACCGAGAGGCACGATTGATTAAGTTACAAGAAGATAAACTGGCAGCTATGGCTAAGCAAGTTTGGACTCTCACACAACAGGATGCTCACTATTTTTCAATGATCAAGGGTGCAAGTAATGTTAAGACCTTCCTCTTAGCTCCTGACTCAAAAGTCCATGTAGAAGAACAAATTAATAAAGAGTTTGACGTTGGTCTTTTAGGGAGCTGGACATGGAAGGCAAATGAAGAAGGCTTGAAGTGGTTTCTGCAAGCTGTTTATCCTTACTTACCTCCTAGTATATCTATTCATATTGCCGGTAAGGGTGCTGATTGGGTTACTTCAAAATATTCTAATATTTTTTATCAAGGAGTTGTACCAGATGCCCAGGAATTCATGTCCCAAGCAAAAGCTGTTGCAATTCCTATTCTTAGAGGAGGTGGAATTCAGATTAAAACCTTAGACGCAATTGCTTCTGGTTCTAGTATAGTAGCTACTCCAGTAGCTTTACGAGGAATTTCTGATCTCCCTCGAACCATCAGAATAGCTGAGCAACCTCAGGATTTTGCAGACCATTTAGTTTCAGCAGCCACTTCTTTATACACTCAAGAAGATTACAATGAAGCTCGTGCTAGCTATGTCACTAGATCGGAAA
>NZ_JBYCCV010000413.1:0-1402 GCF_057473825.1 Aliterella sp. E5.1 | reverse complement strand
GCTTATATAGGGAGACGATCTTGAGCGGCGGCGTATTCGTTGTCGCTTTTGCAGCCAGCGAAACAGCCGTTCATTGACCCAGAGATCTAGGTCTTTAGCTGTTTCTTTGGCGTTGCAGTGACGAAAGTAAGTGACCCATCCCCGTAATACGGCGTTGAGAGCGCTGAACTTGAGCAGGGGTTTATCCCGAAACCGCTTCCGGTCAGTCATTTCTTTGATTTTGGCTTTCAATCGCGTGACCGCTTTTTGACTTGGAGTGACTAACAGTTTGGGTCGGTCATTCTGGCAAGTATAGCGTCGGACATGAAAACCCAAGAAATTGAAACCGTCGTTTACGTGTGTAACGTGCGTCTTCAAGGGCTGACAGTTCCAGTTTGAGTTCTTCAGTTAAGAAGGTCTGGATTTCGTCGCGTAGGAGGTATGCTTCGGCTTTGCTGCCGTTGGTCAGTAACAACCAATCGTCCGCGTAGCGAATCAAAGCACAATTTCCCTGTTGCCGAATCCTCCGGCGTTCCTTTTCCTTGCGGTTGAGGTTCCCATATTTATGCCACCAAAACAGGTCGATTTGGTGCAAGTAGATGTTTGCCAATAATGGCGAGCAAATACCGCCCTGCGGCGTGCCAACTTCAGTAGATTTGAAGAGGCTGCCCTCCATTACTCCCGCTTTTAAGAAGCGGTCAACCAAGTTGAGAATCCGCCTGTCTGCAATGCGCTGTGCCAAAAGTTTGAGCAATATTTTATGATGAATACTGTCAAAAGCACCTTTGATATCTCCCTCAACAACCCAGTAATACTTGTTGCGATTGTTAATGTAGCTATCCAGCCGGGCGATGCAATCTATCGTTCTGCGTCCAGGGCGAAAACCGTTAGAGCAGTTGAGGAAATCGCTTTCCCAAATGGGTTCTAGCACCATCTTCAACAACATTTGTACTACTTGGTCTTTCAAGGTTGGGATGCCAAGTGGTCGCCGCTTATCCTTTGACTTTGGAATATAGACGCGCCGCACCGGAACTGGACGAAAGCGCTTTTGGCGCAATTCTGCTTGTAGTTCTAGTACAAAAGCCTCTCGCGCCGTTGCTGACACGAGTGCTTTCTTCGTCACGCCGTCGATTCCCGCCGTCCGCGCTCCCTGATTGGAAAGCACGTGATTTAAGGCAGTGCGAATCCACTCCTCTCGGCACAGGAGGCGATACAGATCCTCGAACTGATGAGTTCGGTGATGCGTTGCCTTCCGAGCAAGGCTGCGTTGGGTTTTGATGATATCGGACATACATCTTATCCCTCTTTTATCACTTTAGGCAGAAGAAAATCTAAATTGAAAGTTGAGCTGATGCACGATGGGACACACAAAGCAATTCATCTTACTGATGAGTCGCTTAAAGCCAAACTGCAATGGAGTGAT
>NZ_JBYCCV010000412.1:0-1301 GCF_057473825.1 Aliterella sp. E5.1 | reverse complement strand
CAACATCGCCTTAAACGGCATCGAAAGTATCCATAGGTATAAAGATGCCGGAAACAAGCTTATAGACCCTGTAGTCCGCTATGCAGACGACATGGTAATAATGCTTCGACCACAAGACGATGCAGATAAAGTGCTTAAAAGAATCAGCCAATTCCTGGCAGAACGCGGACTAAAAGTAAGCGAAAAGAAAACCAAGCTAACCGCCACGACAGATGGATTTGATTTCCTCGGTTGGCACTTCAAAGTGCAAGACAACGGAAAGTTTAGATGCGTCCCTTCAGTGGATAACTATAAAGCTTTTCGTCAGAAAGTAAAAACCATCGTCAACAACTCAAACTATGGTGCTAGCACAAAAGCCTTTAAACTGGCTCCGCTAGTTAGAGGATGGAGGAACTACCACCGCTACTGCAAAATGGATGGGTCACGATTCTCGCTGTACCACATCGAAAGCAGAGCGTTTACGGTATTCAACAAGGAAACTAAACAGAATCGCTACACTAGCAAGAAATTGTTAGATAAAGCATTCCCAGCAGTTTCTTACTCCGAAAACAAACACATCAATGTCAAGGATGGTAAATCACCCTATGACGGCGATTTGACCTACTGGAGCGAACGTAATAGTAAGCTCTACGGCGGTATTACCTCTAAAGTCCTAAGAGAGCAAAACCATTCATGTGCCAGATGTGGATTAAAGACCACATTCGAGGAGTGGGTAAACCTGCACCATAAAGATGGAAATCACCACAACTGGAAACCCAACAATCTGGAAGCTCTACATGAGTCATGCCACGATTACAGACACATGAGCAAAAGGCACAGTCCTAATTGAATCTGGAGCCGAGTGCGATGAAAGTCGCACGCTCGGATCTGAAGGAGAGCAGCGGGGCATAATAGCCCCCTTCGACTCCACCTAACAGTTTGGAGCTTGGCATTAACTTATACGCCAAAGTAGACCCCGATGAGGAAGCTGATGCAGTAGCAGAGCTTCTGTTGAAACAAGCGGAGGCTATTGTTAAGGCGCAAGCGGCTCCTGTACTGAAGGGTGTTAACTACCAGGTACAGGTTAAGCATAAAGAATCGTGGGCGGCAGTGTCGGACGAAGAAGACGGGTTTTAAATACTTTTGGGAAAAAGGAAACCATGACAAAAAAACTTGAGACTCCAAAACTCGAAGCACACTTAGTTGCTAGTCCAACAGGATTAGCAGAGTTATCCGAGGCAGTAGAGACAGCCTTGGCAAGCATTGAAGGTTGTGCCTCAGTCGAGCTTGTGACTCCTGATGGAGAACAGTTTACGTTGCAC
>NZ_JBYCCV010000411.1:0-1405 GCF_057473825.1 Aliterella sp. E5.1 | reverse complement strand
TCAGTCCCGCTCAAACCTCTGCACTTTCAGTGCAGAGTGGTTTAGTTGACTTTAGTGGCTTGTATATTTTTTCTTTTATTTCCGAACTTAGCAAACTTAGATTGTTTTCTAGATTCCAGCTAAAGGCCGTATAAACCTCTTCATTTAATCTTTTATATTGGTAATTCAAATTGGTTTGAATTCTCTCCCATGCTAATTTAATATTTGAAATAGTTGATATTTCTTCTCTTCCGTTAGTCATTTATTTCCTTCCCATGTTAGGAAATCCTAGAAGCGCAACTTAATTTTTTCTTCGACCTTTCAGCAGCAAGAATATACATGCTTCTTGCTAACCCCCCTAATTTGGTTCCTCACTTCTCAGAAATAAGTAATTTGCTTACTAACTTTATTTTGTTGCTTCTTCTATACGTGCTGCTTTCGCCCCACTCATCTGCTCCTGCAAAGCTTGCAACTGTGTCGCCAGATCTTGATTCCAGTCCTTATGGAAGGATTATGGCATCCTGCATTATGCATGTCCAGCAATAATCGTCCTGCTATCTTTTTCTGTCCAGCCAATCTAAGGTACCCACTCCTCCTTAAATTGCTGGAGTAGCTCTAGCAGCACAAAGCTAGCTCTATCGCTGATTCAGCCAGCACCACTTGTTGAAGGAAATTTTGCCCCCAGTGCAACTCAAGGATGCCCACATCAGCCCTCCCTCAATAGATCACTATAGATAGAAAGACGGCATTCTGGTGCTAATCGGCGTGATGAGTTGACCATGCCATTGTTTTCCGGAGTTGGCAAAGTTAAACTGAGCATCATGGATTTTGGAGACACCCACGAATGATCGATGATGCCTTTTGGGATGACTCAGTCTGTTGATAACTCCCCTAACCAGGGCAGTTCGCTGAAAGTGTCTCAAGAAGGTTGGACTCAATATCAAGCCAATCGACATGAGTGTTTCAACCCCTGACTGAGCAAGCGCTGGTACTCTTGGTCAGAGACCATATAGGCCCCAAACCGACTCAGGTGAGGATTGATCATCTGGGCATCAAACAACTTAAATTGGCGAGATCGCAGCCGTTCCACTAGCTTGACTAAGGCCACTTTAGAGCCTTCAGAGATCCGGTAAAACATCGACTCGCCAATAAAGGCTCCCCCGATCACAAGCCCCAGAACCCCCCCCGCCAACTGATCCCCCTGCCAGGTTTCAAAACTATGGGCCCACCCCCCCCCATTCAGCTCCAGGTAGAGGGTCTGTAATTTTGGTGAAATCCAGGTAGAGTCGCGATCCGCGCAGCCCGCCACTACGCCCGCCAAGTCCCCCTTCACCGCCCCCCTAAACCCCCGTTGATTGAGGACTCCCTGGTGTGATCGCGGGTATTGTAACCGACCAACTTAGTGGCACAAATCCCGCTCACGGAT
>NZ_JBYCCV010000410.1:0-1246 GCF_057473825.1 Aliterella sp. E5.1 | reverse complement strand
AATTTAGTGATCACCTTTTGGGGCAACCAGGAACGAGTTATCGCAACAGCAGTAGGAATGTTAGGAGGAGTCATTAGTGGCTTATTAGGCAGTGGCATAGATATTTTTTGCTTCTCCGTCATGGTATTGCTATTCGGCTTGTGCGAAAAGGTTAGCACCCCGACCTCTGTCATTTTGATGGCTATTAATGCTGTGGCTGGTTTCACCCTTCATAAGTTCTTTATAGGTGACTTTGTCGAGCCTGTAACGAATTATTGGTTGGCAGCAGTACCAGTGGTTGTTATCGGTGCGCCAACAGGTGCTATTTGGTGCAATTGGATGAAGCGAGAAACTATTACTAAGATACTTATTAGCCTAATACTAATTGAGTTGGTTAGTTCATTTATACTTATTCCTTTAAGTGTCATGCTTCTTTGTCAGTCTCTTTTTGTGTTTATCGTTTTCTTATCAATCTATTACTGGATGTGTTGTAAGAGCAAAATCTACACCACTCACAATTTTGCTCGTTCGAAATCCTAGCACTTATTCTCAAGCTAAATGTCTCTTATACCGATAGCTTTCTAGCGATGAAGGTTTAAACCAATGATTGTAGTAATGAAAATTGATACACCTGCTTCAGAAACTCAAAAAATCATCCAAGAATTAAGAAGCTGGAATATTACACCAGAAAAAATTGCGGGTAGACATAAAGTCATAATTGGTTTAGTAGGCAATACTGCTACTCTTAATCCTCAATACGTTCAACAACTAAGCCCTTTTATCGAGAAGGTTATGAGGGTTGATAAGCCCTTTAAAAGGGCTAGTTTAGAATTTCGTCATGGTGAACCAACTGAGATACTTGTCTCTACACCTAATGAATTCGTGGTTTTTGGTCAAAATCACCCCATAGTTCCCATAGCTGGACCTTGTTCGGTAGAAAATGAAGAAATGATTGTGGAGACAGCTCAGCAAGTTAAAAAAGCTGGAGCCAAGCTGTTACGGGGTGGAGCTTATAAACCCCGAACCTCTCCCTATTCTTTTCAAGGGCATGGTGAGAGTGCCCTTGGTTTACTGGCAAAAGCTCGTGAAGCCACCGGCTTAGGAATTGTGACTGAAGTAATGGATACAGCAGATCTTGAAAAAGTTGCCGAGGTCGCTGATATTATCCAGATTGGTGCCCGTAACATGCAGAATTTCTCATTGCTGAAAAAAGTGGGAAATCAAGACAAGCCCGTTTTGCTGAAACGAGGTCTGTCAGCAACGATTG
>NZ_JBYCCV010000409.1:0-1311 GCF_057473825.1 Aliterella sp. E5.1 | reverse complement strand
ACATTTCTAAAGTCTACGGTTACGGGGAAACAGAAGTTCGAGCGCTGTCGGATGTAAATTTAATTGTGGAACAAAGTGAGTATTGCGCCATTATGGGAACATCAGGCTCTGGCAAGTCCACAGCAATGAATATCATTGGTTGTCTTGACCGTCCTACGGAAGGACACTATTACCTAGATAATATGGATGTAGCCCAGTTAGGCGATTTAGAGTTAGCTCACATTCGTAACCAGAAAATTGGGTTTGTCTTCCAACAATTTCACCTTCTGCCCCAGCTAAGTGCGCTAGAAAACGTGATGCTGCCAATGGTCTACGCCAATGTGGGTTCCCAAGAACGGCGGCAGCGGGCAACCACAGCCCTGGAGCGGGTGGGGCTAGCCAATCGCATCAACAATAAACCAACCCAACTCTCGGGTGGGCAACAACAGCGTGTGGCGATCGCCCGAGCGATCGTCAATCAACCGGTTTTGCTCCTGGCCGATGAACCTACCGGAGCCTTAGACTCCCAAACAACCCAAGAAATTTTAAATATTTTTACCGAGCTTAACCGCACTGGGATGACTGTAGTTATGGTCACCCATGAGTCAGAAGTTGCTCGTTGCACCCATCGCGTTATCTGGTTCCGGGATGGTCAGGTGATCCATCCTTACTTAGCGCCAGCAGATCTGAGTCAAGTGAGCTTTAGCAAATAAGCTTGACTAACGGCAACTGATTCCATCGGCAGCTGCTGAACCCAGCCAAGGGTCATAGCAAGCAACTTGCTGAGGGTTTATTTCCTTCAACTGCTCAGTGGCTAGATCAGCTTCCCAGGCTTGAACTGCTTTATAGGGTTGAACATCAGCATCTTTCACTAGCGCAAAAATAGCATTGGTGTTACCTTCGCCGCCTGAGCATCCGGCACTAACCACTAACTCGTCAGCAGCTGATCGAAGAACTTTTTTGACAGTGATCACCTGCCAAATTGCTTTGCCAGTGGAAGTATAGCCCGATAATTGCTGCAACAAAATAAAGGAGGCCCTTTCTTGCTCACAGATCAGGCCCCCATATTCTTTTGAGTTCACTTTGCCCAAAATTCGCTCAGTGTATCCAGCGCATAGCCCCTCCGGAAGCAGCGTATACTGCTTACCCTGAAGCAGTTCTGGCGACTGCAACCAACTAGCTTGACTGGGTAGAGTCACAGCTAATCCCAGACAGACAACCAGGCTATTTACCAGTAGCTTCATGCATGACCTACTACCAGAGCGCTCGAACGGGTTCAGTCGGGGTCACGGGGACAGCTGCTGGAGGGGGGGGCGGCGCAACAACGGGTGG
>NZ_JBYCCV010000408.1:0-1311 GCF_057473825.1 Aliterella sp. E5.1 | reverse complement strand
ATGACAAAAAAGTTATTAAAGTCTTCAACCTTCACTGTCCCTCTAGGAACAGAATCTCATCGCCTAGCTCAACAATTTAGTAAGCAACACGATCGCTCAAAGGCAAAGCAGGTTTATCTCAATACTTTGACTGTGTATGCTGCAAAGTTTTACCTAAGTTGCATGGAGATAGAAACTAATTGTTCAGCTAGTTTTAGTTGGGACCCAGTGTGGCAAAGCTTGATGGATGTAGCCGATTTAGAAATCCCAAATTTAGGTAGACTAGAGTGTCGTCCTGTACTACCAGATACACAAGTTGTTCGCATTCCTCCAGAAGTTTGGTCAGAGCGAGTTGGTTATGTAGCAGTGCAGCTTGAAGCTTCATTGCAAGAAGCTACGCTGCTAGGATTTACTCAAACAGTCTCAATGGAGGAGCTACCACTTACCGAGTTACGATCGCTCGATGAGCTACTAACACATTTGATAGCAATCGCGCAATCCCAGCGCACTCAACAGACAAATCTAAGTCAATGGTTTGAAAATATGTTTGATGCTGGCTGGCAGTCGCTGGAAGCTCTTTTTTCCACAGACGTAGAGCGTTTATCTTTTGGGCTGAGGAGTAATTTTCAGTTAAGCGATTGCGCCGTCAAAGGGGCAAAGATGATCGATCTAGGTTTGCAACTGGGTAATCGATTTGTAGTGCTGCTGATCGCGATCGCCCCAGAAGTCGATGATAAAGTTGGTATTTTAGTCCAGTTACACCCTGGTAGTGGAGAAAATTGCTTACTACCTCACACTAAACTAATTTTGCTCTCGGATTCTGGAGTAGTTCTGCAAGAAGTACAAGCTCGCAGCCAAGATAACTACATTCAGCTTAAACGGTTTAGAGGCAACCGTGAGGAATGTTTTAGTATTCAAATAACTGTTAATAATGTTAGCGTTACAGAAACTTTCCAAATCTAATCGCGGAGCGGACAGCATGAATAAATCGGTTGTTCTGAGCTTAGGTAATGGCGATTTGCATAACGGCTTTCCCACCGTTACGGTTCAGCTTTGGTCAGCTTGTAGCAACCCTGCTCCTACAAAGTTCACAGGTAGTTTGCCCGCCGCACCAAAAATTGCTGAACTCTATCAATCGTGGCAGTTACTATACTTAGCTCTTTGTCAACGGTTAGATTGTCATCCTCGTTTAGAGATTGATAGTGCACCCGTCCCGACCCGCAGGTCCACACCGCGCAGGATGGGCGCGGTGCCGTACTGGCAGCACAGGCCGGAGATCTCGAGCATCAGTCCACCCGCAGGTACACGGCCTGCACCTCGTCGTTGGCGCGG
>NZ_JBYCCV010000407.1:0-1319 GCF_057473825.1 Aliterella sp. E5.1 | reverse complement strand
ACCTTCATCGAACCAAGTTATCGGTGATTGGTTCAGACGGGTCTGAGACCATCTTCTCAGATAAGACGGTCTCAGAGGAGTGTCCGTTCCAACCGTTTGCAAGTTGACTCGATTTTTGCATAAATTGCTCGTATTGCCGAACAATTAAGCGCTGAATTGCGATAATCGCCGGATTAATTTCCACATAGCGGCGCTGGGGATTCCTTAAATAGGTCTGTTGTTCACTCTCGATCATCTCAATGTCTTGGGCGAGAAACTTGTAAAGCACAAAGCGCTGCAGCAGCGACACCAGCAAGGGCTTGAGCGGTCTGAGAATCCAACTCGGCAGCCGAACTCGAAAGAAAAACCAGGCAAAGGATTGGCTCTCTACCGGGCCAATCGGTAAGCGCATCAGGTATAGCGAAGACATCCCCTGCAAAGAAGTGGCGTAGTGGGGATAGTGATACTTAACCGCGATCGGTAAAGTGGTGACTTGATCGGCCCGTTCACTCAAGCCCAAAAACTGAGCCATGCGACCTTTGTAGGAAACTTGATACTCTGCGCAGACTGAGGTGTCTGTCTCCTGGAGATTCGTCAGCACCGGATCAAACCAGCCCTGAAGTTTTTGGTGCAAAAAGCCATGGAAAACATCCATGGTATTTTCGTTGCAGATCGAGAAATGAGCTTTAAACCGCGCCGTCACGGGCACTATCAGCCAGTCATCGGGTCGATTAAATTCTGGCATCTCAGGCGGTTGACGGGTGGCTGCCAGGGTGGCGTCGCCGGGAAAAATCCAGATTAAATTGTATTTTTCTTGCACCGGATAGCTTTGAGCCTGAGCCCTGGGCAGTTTTTGGGAGTCCGGTAGATAGGGAATGCTGACGCACTGGCCCTGGCCATTAAATTCCCAACCATGGTAAGCACAGGCAAGATGACACCCCTGAACCTGGCCCTTATGAAGGGCAACCCCTTTGTGGGGGCAGGCATCTTCTAAGGCATGAAGTTTACCGCTTTGATCTCGGTAAACAGCGATCGCCTGCTGCCAGATCGTTACCGCTTTGATTCCCCCTGGCTGCAGCTGATCAGCCCAACCAACGGCGTACCAATGATTGGGGTTGATCCCTACCTCCCGAACCGCATTCTGAACTTGCTGGCCGCTGAGGGTGGTTGCCAGTTCCATCAATTTGCCTCTATTGCACTCAATCTTTAACAGTTGACAGGAACTCCTACCGTTTTACCATTTCTAGCCCAAATAGACAGAGCAGGACGGGGGTTTAGCTGGCCAAAGCCTGGTCTGCAAAGGTTTCCGTCGCTTGTTCAGCGGCTTGATTGGCCAGGTA
>NZ_JBYCCV010000406.1:0-1414 GCF_057473825.1 Aliterella sp. E5.1 | reverse complement strand
TTTACTGCCTCTAGCTCTAAATGGGGAAAAGCTTGAGTAACTTGACCCATATCCACCTGCCTAACTCGTTGTTTGAGGACAAACTTTGTTGTTCACTACTCTACTATATTTGAACGCAATTTGGTATAAGATCCCAATGGCACGTTCAGCAAAGCATTCTTGATAAAGTCGCCAAAAGCCTCGTGTTCGATCAGAAATCCAAGCCACTTGCGAAGCTTTATCGATGCCGTGTTGCTGAGCTTCAAACTGTAGGGGAGGTTTGAGGTCATCGATTGTTCCAAGCACCGCGACTAAGGACGTTGATGCCATCGTGTGATCGTTTCACCGTTTTCGGTTTGATGTTTTCCGAGTCGAGGGAACAGTGCAACTTTCACTTCTGGTCAGACAATCGCCCCTTTTGATGTTTGCGGTTGCGACCGGAAAGGGACAGTCACGCCATCGGCGGCAATAATCAAGGGGATTGCGTTAAGCGTTGGCTCTAGAGCTTCTGATTGAACAGCCTCTCCACTGCTAAAGGCTTGAAGTCGAGCGAGAAGTTGCTTGTCTGGGCAACTTGTTGACGCAGTTTCCGCTCACCCTTAACGATTTGCGACAGACGTTGATTCAGTTCGGTACCCTGTTTCTCGATTTCATCAGTCGTCCAGAGGTGAGCCAGTTTAATCGGTTGATGATGGGTGTGGGATCACAGCACCCGCAACTGGTGCGACAGTTTGGGCTGAAAGCTACCCTATCCACCCAAGAGCGGCTAGATTATGTTGAGGATTGTGTTGACACATTGCTGAGGGCTTGGAGCGTGAATCAAAGCAGGTAGTTATTGCCAGAGAAGTGTCTGCTCTCTTGTACTCCTCTATCGGTCACTACATCCAGTGCAATGAGTTTAAGTAGTCACTGATAGAGCGATAAGAACGATTTGATACGTTGTTTTTCGATGATAATTTATCGTTACCGTCTCTACTCTCCTAACAAGTAGATGCGCCCGTAACTGCTCTAATTTGTCCTTAGCTTATCATGTTTATAATTTCGTATGTCCTAATTGTTTCCTGTACCATATTGAACAACCCAAATCCTATACCCAGTTAATCAAACGCTTTACCCCTTGATGGTCTTGAAAGGGCAACAGGATAGCCATGCTTAAAGCTATTCGGTTCGCAGGTAAATTTTTTGGCAACCCTCTTAGTGTAGTGAATTAAACCGTACCTCAATAATCTTACCCACCAAAGAACTATCGGTCTCAGAAACTACATTCCCTTCCTCATCTTGAAACACAATCTTTTGTACTATGACGGTCGGCTTTGTTGCATGAAACAGAAAAAAGACACACCAACTCTTAGCAGAGTTAATGATTATTTTTCCACGTTGTAGCTGTCTGGTTTGCCTAATTGAATCATGGGATTAAGTGCAGCACATTGCAGGA
>NZ_JBYCCV010000405.1:0-1418 GCF_057473825.1 Aliterella sp. E5.1 | reverse complement strand
CCTGCATTATATGTCACAAGTTTTACAGCCATAAAATCAAGCCGACAGTAAGTAAAGTAGACAAAGTCGACTCGTATTGCAAAACCTACTCATCAAAGGCTGTACTTGCCGTCTGTCTTCTACCACTTAGGGGTAATTCATTCTAAAAGGGAAAATAATTTGTCGATGTCATGAGCAAGAAATCGTTCGGCTTTGGTGAGAGAATCATAGCCAGACATTCGAGCGATATTGATGGCGATAGTGCGGATAATAGACCAGTTGGTGGCAGCATTGTAATTTCTGAAAGGAGCCGCATCTTCACCAAAAATCATATCCTTGACCCAATGCAAGCGATTCTCAATTCCCCAATGCTGACGAATGCCATTAGCGAATGTAATCGCCTTTGAGACAACGGAGCTTATGTAATAGTTGGTCTGCAAATATTGCTTTCCTGAGCGGATACCGAGACGTTCGACTTGAATAAGGCTTCGTAGTCCTAGCCAATCAAGGTCAATGCCCTTAAGGTCTGTGAACACATTTACGATTCGGCAAGTCGTTCGACCTCGGATTTGCTCAATATCGACAACCCGTTCACAAGGCTTTTGGTGTGACGCTAAGGTTTTCAGTTGTGCTAGTAGTTGAGGCTGATTACCTTTGACAGTAATAACGTAGTTATTGCCGCCCTCAATGATTAACTTAGTAGTTTTTTTGGCAGTGAAGTGCATCCATAGTAAACACTACTCCTTCTAACTGCAATGACTCAAGTATTGTTTGCACTACTTTCAATTCACAATTTAGTTTCGACTCAAACTGCTGGCTAGAAAGCACTACTCCCTGAAGGCTGCTGTAAAGTGAAACCAAAGAAACGAAGTTTTGGTATGCCGTACCTGGTTCGGTGACAGTTCCTTTAATGCTCTTACCATCAATCGCTATCCACTCTTGAGGCTGGATATCAATATTATGGCTAGCCCATTGCTCGAACTGCTTTGCAAGGGCTTGAAAATCTAGCTTCTGCAAGATGCGACGAAAAGTTGTGTCCGATGGCAAGCGAGTTGTTGTCAGTCCTAGTTGCTCACTGACTGCCCCGTAGTGACGCGCTCCAAAGTCTTCAAGTGCATAGTAACTTCGGCATCCACTCATAGTTCCCATCACAACTAATAGCAAAATTAGCCAAAGTGGATAACGTCTACCTCTAGATGTTCGGAAATCTTTAATTTCCTGCAATGATTGAATTAAGTTGACCGCCATCAAAATTTCCAAAACTTATTTGTTTTAATCATTCTAATATTTTTCTATCAAAGAATTATCCCTGGGGATGAAATCGAATCTAAGAGCGACTTTAAAAGTACAGTCGCATCTCAATGAGGTTTCATAATGGAATGGACGATTGGATGGTGGCAAATCTCTGTTCAACGAGTTTATCCAACAACTACGCAGCT
>NZ_JBYCCV010000404.1:0-1289 GCF_057473825.1 Aliterella sp. E5.1 | reverse complement strand
GTTCAATTTATTTTTGGCTAATCTGGTTTTATTTGCAGCTTTGCCACAACTCGTTGTGCAGTTGAAATTAGGACAGCAACGGTTTGGACTGGCATTTGAACTTAGCCCCACTGAACGGCGTAAGTATTATTACAGCTTTTTACTTGCTAGCGTACAGGCAGCAAAGGAAGTACGCCTTTTTGGACTAGGTCAATATTTTCTCCATAAACTGCTTAATTTATACAAGCGGGTTCACCAAGCGGAGCGAAGACAACAACAGCGCGAATTACGCTGGGAGTTAGGCTTAAGTATTTTGTCCAGCGTTGTAGCGAGCGTAGCTTTTACTATTGTTGTGTTTGCCGCCTTTGGTAAAAGGCTCACATTAGGCGACATTACGCTATACGTGAATGCGGTTAGTTCCGTTCAAGGTGCGTTAAGTGGATTCATTTTTGCAGTTGCTGGTCTTAGTGAAAGTATACTTTTCCATTCCTATTTCCAAGACCTACTAGCATTGCCACCTGCATTATCCATTTCACCAATTACACAACCAGTACCAAAGCTTTCATCTGGGTTGGAATTGCGCCATGTTTCTTTTCGCTATAGCGACAAACAGCCCTGGATACTACGCGATGTCAATTTAAAGATTCCAGTTGGTAGTTGTTTAGCTTTAGTGGGACTCAATGGTGCTGGTAAGACTACTTTAGTCAAGTTACTAACTCGGCTATACGATCCTTCAGACGGGCAGATTTTGTGGGATGGAATTGATATTCGCGAATTTGACCCTGCCGAGTTTCGTCAACGGATTGGCACTATTTTTCAAGACTTTATGCGCTACGATTTGACGGTGCATGAGAACATTGGTTTAGGGAATCTAGCTAAGATTGATGATAGGAAATGGATACAGCGAGCAGCGCAGCAAGCAAGCGTCCATGCTGATATTACGCGTTTGCCGCAGGGTTATGAAACCGAATTAAGCCGGATGTTTGCAGAGGAAGGTCAGGGTATTGATTTGTCGGGTGGTCAATGGCAAAAGGTGGCAACGGCTCGGATGTTTGCACGAGAGGCAGATCTACTCATCTTGGATGAGCCAACCGCTGCGCTGGATGCACAAGCTGAGTACGAATTGTACAGTCATTTTGCCGACTTAATGTCGGAGCGCACTAGCTTTTTAATCTCACATCGCTTTAGCACAGTGCGAATGGCTGATGCGATCGCGGTGTTATCAGATGGGCGAATTATAGAATACGGCACACACGATGCACTAATAGATTTGAACGGCACCTATGCTAAGTTGTATGAAATGCAAGCAG
>NZ_JBYCCV010000403.1:0-1419 GCF_057473825.1 Aliterella sp. E5.1 | reverse complement strand
AGTAGATGAATTGAAGCTACTACTGGATAGGCTGTTAAATCAAGGCGAGTTAGTAATTGAATGGCATCGCAAGATCAAAAATAAAGGGAATAACCATCATATTGCAGCTTAAGTGCTTATTAGCTTATCACCAGCCATTTTTGTTTGTCCCAATGGGATGACGCTAACTTTACTCTCTGCTTGACTGTCTCTAGGTCTAGATGAGGACAGGCTTGGGTTACTTGACTCCTATACATTTATCTTTGCCAAAGTTTTCTTTATTTAATACTCTACTACCTCTGACCACAACTTAGTATAAATTCAAACGCAACATGAAAAATCCCTTGATGCCCTTGGCTGACCGCCTGCTACTGCGGAAGCGCGCTATCATCGAAACCATCATTGACCAGTTGAAGAACATTTCCCAAATCGAGCATTCGCGTCACCGTTCTCCGGTCAATTGCTTAGTCAACATCGTCTGCGGCTTGATTGCTTATTGCCACCACCCCAAGAAACCCTCGATTGCCCTTGACCACAATTTGCTGCCCTCTCCTTAACCCGAACTCACGTTATTAAAATAAAACTCTTGCACAAATTTTGGTTAGGTTGCAAAAACTGAGCAAGATTGGTTCGCACGCGCGTTTATCTCGTTGCGAACCAGTTTTAACGCTCAAAGCATACTCATTCAAATGGCAGCATTTCCGCTCCTAGACAGTTGAAGTTAAAGTAGCAATACTTACGGCGGGGTTTGTTTCCGCTACTTCTTCAGTTCCGTCGCTTGATATATTAAATTGCAAGTCAAACTAAATCTGCCAATAAATCTGTAATCTCTGCCTGATGGTTCAGTCGGTTGTCATCATAAATCATCAATGTGTTCAAGTTAGCGTGGCGCGAAAGCTTCTGTACCCGCCGGACATCACCACCTGTTGCTTCCAAGGCTGCGGTAATCCCAGAGTGTCTAATCCGGTGGGGGCTCATGGTCTTACTAATGCCAGCCTTCGCTCCTGCTGCTTGAACAATTTTGTAGATAGCAGTTCCCGTGAGCCGATGCCCATAACTAGCTCGATCTAAAGCAATAAATAGCGGCTGGTTGATATTCAATTCTTTTCTTGCCAGCAACCATTCTTGCAATGCTTTGACTGTAGAGCCTGACAGCGAGACTGCTTCCTTCTGACTCCCTCTACCTTTACCGATAATCCAAAATTTTCTGCCTTCCAAATCCAAGTCTTTAATGTCAGCAAATGCTACTTCACCGCGCCGCAGAACGTTATCCCAAAGCAATCGCAACAAGGCATAATCTCTTTTACCCTTGAGAGTGTGTGCGATTCGTTCATCCTAAATGAGTAGCAATACTCAGGGACGGAAGGGAGGATGGGGCAGACTCTCTAAAACGGAGAATGCCAATCCTTACAACTTGATAATCGTGAGGGTGTAAGTCCC
>NZ_JBYCCV010000402.1:0-1287 GCF_057473825.1 Aliterella sp. E5.1 | reverse complement strand
GCCTATCTGCCTCCCTGGGCGCCTGGTCCTCGTGGCCCCGGAGCAATTCGGCTTCGTCTAAGTTCTCTATGCTGGCATTATGGTCCTTAAAATGAATCCCGGTAAAGCTGTCCGCCTCAGCGCCCCCTCGAACACAATGCACAAAGTGCTCTAGTTCAGCGTGGAGCGGTTCAATATTGCTGGTGTATACCTGCTCAATGAGTCCATCCTGTCGGTACAAAACCTGGCCATAATCTGCCATGCAACTGGCCGTGGTTTGACGATGAATTAAGATTTCGTTGTTGAGAAAATCTGCCTCAGTCAGGGAGTTTTTACAATGGGCGGCAATCCGACGCAGTTTACGATGGGTGACTTTGCTGGCGGTTAAGGTGGCAACAATGCCATTGCCAAACCCCAGGGTTGCAGTGACGTAATCTAGGTAACCCGAATCAGCTGCCCGGCTTCCCAGGGCAGTAAGTTTTACCACCGGCGCTGCAGCCAGCTCTAGCAGTAAATCAATGTCGTGGATCATCAAGTCCAAGACCACCGAAACATCATTAGCCCGGTTTGAATAAGGGCTCATGCGATGCGCTTCTAAGGCTAAAAGTTCTTCGGTTTTTAAGACTTTACTCAGCTCTTGAAAGGCTGGATTAAACCGTTCAATGTGGCCCACCTGTAAAATTCGTTGGCAGGTCGCAGCGGTGTTGACCAATGACTCAGCCTCAGCAATACTGGCGGCGATGGGTTTCTCAATCAGGACATGGATGCCAGCTTGCAGGCAGGTCATGCCAACCTCATGGTGCAGCCGAGTCGGCACTGCCACACACACTGCATCAACAAAGGGTAACAGCTCCCGATAGTCTTCAAAAAAGCGAACCTGATATTTGCTGGCAGTATCAATGCCTCGCTCAACGTTAATATCTGAGACCCCAACCAGCTCAACGTCTTTAAGTAAACTTAAAACCCGTGTGTGGCTTTGTCCCATATTCCCGACGCCGATCACCCCGACGCGAACTGGTTTGGGGTGGGTTCTTTGCAGGTGAACCTTTAAGTTTTCCATCGATAGGCTGTCCTTCACTCCTCTCAAGCCCTCTGCCGCATCATGCAGGCATAGTATTTATACTCAGCAATTAAATTGGTCAGATGGATAGTAACATAACATTTCACTGGATAATGAATTTCAAAGGACTGCCAAGACTTTCTTCAGGCCATGAGGCTGGTGACATACTTTGCTGGAAAGGTAAGGCTTTTGGGAAAAGGTATAGGAACTTAAAGCTATTTAACCGCTTTTACGGATCAAGGTAGAAC